>DASSIZ010000047.1 GCA_035691485.1 Terriglobales bacterium | reverse complement strand
GTCGTGCGCGATTATTCCATCGACCAGCTCAAAGACGCCGCCAGGCTGATGCGCGGCTATGACCTGGTCGCCCTGTGCGCTGCCGGGAGCGGCCATGCCGGCGGAACCCTGTCAATCATGGATATCGCCGCCGCGCTTTATCTGAAAGTCGCTAACTTGGACCCGCAGAACGCCGAGTGGGCCGACCGCGACCGCATCATCTTCTCCACCGGACACAAAGCCCCGAGTCTTTATCTCGGGCTGGCATTCGCCGGCTTTTTCGCCCCCGAGGAAGTGGTCACGCTCCGCAAACTCTATTCGCCTTTCCAAGGCCACCCGCACTGGTTGAAGCTGGCGGGTGTGGAAGCCTCGACCGGTTCCCTGGGGCAGGGCTTGAGCATAGCGGTGGGCCTGGCGCTTGCCGCCCGGCTCAACCAGAAAAATTACACGACCTTCTGCATCATGGGAGATGGCGAGCAGCAGGAAGGCCAGATCTGGGAAGCGGCCATGGAAGCCGGCCACTACCAACTCGACAACCTGGTCGGAATCGTGGATTACAACCGCCTGCAGATAGACGGTCGCGTGGCCGATGTCATGAACATCGATCCCATCGAGCAGAAGTACCTCAGCTTCGGCTGGGACGTGGTGCGCATCAACGGTCATGACATGGACCAGGTGGTGGAAGCCCTACAAGCGGGGAAAGCACGAAGAGGAACCGGCAAGCCGCTGGCCATCATTGCTGAGACCATCAAGGGCAAAGGCATCAGCTTCTGTGAAGATGTGGCCGGATGGCACGGCAGGGCAACGAACCTGGATGAAACCAGGAAGGGCCTGGCCGAGCTTGGATTGACGGAGAAAATCCCTCTCGAGGCTCTGCTCGAGAAGGCCAAGTCCTACCAGGCGACGGTGAATGCCAAGCTGTTCGAAAAGATGCCGCAGTTCCGGCGGGACTACTGGTGGAACAACTCCGTAGACATGCAGGTCCAGATGAAACCGACGCGCATGGGATTCGGCGAATCGCTGGCCGTCAACGGCGCCGACGAACGCGTGGTGGCGCTCGGGCTCGACATCTCCGGCTCCATCACCATCAGCGAGTTCTACAACAACAAGCCGGAGCGCAAACCGCGGTGGATGAGCATGGGCATCGCTGAGCAGTCCGCGACCGCGGTGGCGGCCGGCCTGGCGCGGGAGGGCAAGCTGCCGGTATTTGGAACCTATGCGACTTTTGCCGTCGGCCGCAACCTGGACCAGATTCGCACCACCATTTGCTACGGCAACTTCAACGTGCTGATCGCCGGCGCGCATGGCGGGGTTTCCGTCGGACCGGATGGCGCCACCCACCAGGCGTTGGAAGATCTGTTCGCAATCTGTGGTCTCCCCAACATGGTGGCCGTGGTTCCTTGCGACAGCGTCGAAACACGCAAGGCGACCGACTACCTGCTGATGCGGCACGTCGGTCCCAAGTACATTCGCTTTGCGCGCGAGGCCACGCCCATCGTTACGAAACCGGACACGCCCTGGGTCTTCGGCAAGGCAAATGTGATCCGCTTCCGCCGCGAAGCGAAGGATTTTATTGACGCCTTCGATACCGTGCTCGCCTCTCACTACGAAAATGAAGACGAGGACCTGGCCATCATTGCTTCCGGCCCCATGGTGCCGGAAGCCATGCGTGCTGCCTACATCCTGAAGCAGGACTTCGGCTACGAGACGCGCGTTGTCAACCTGCACACGCTGAAGCCGGTCGACGAGGCTGCGATTGTCCGCGCCGCGAAGGAAACCGGGGTTGTCGTGACTGCGGAAGAGCACCAGATTGGCGCGCTGGCATGGCGCGTCAGCGCGGCCATCACCGCCAGCCCCGAAATGTACGGGCAGCCGATTATTACCGGCGCCATCGGGGTACAAGATCGGTTCGGGGATTCCGGCGCGCCGTGGGAGCTGATCAAGGAATTCGAGGTCTCGGCCGAGCACATCGCGCACAAGGCCGTAGAGCTGATGAAGATCAAGCGCCAAAAGGCCACGACACGCCTGGATCTTGGCCAATTGGTCAGCAGCCGGAACTGACTTCCGAATTGTCACCTGCTGTGTAGCACGGGTCTCAAAAACGAACCCCCGCGGGAAAACGAGACCTTGTGACACTGCCCTCGCTTGTGTGCACTTGCGAGTTCAAGTTCTTCGCAGGCCTCGGCGCCTCACCGAGGCAGCAAAACACATTTCCCGAAATTGCTGTGGCCTTGTACGAGGTATTACGCTGCGGTGGATTTTTTGCCAACCCCTCCCGTAAGCTAGATTGTTTCTTCAGGTGTGGGGGAGAGCTGCATGGCTGACCAGAAGCGCTTCCGCGTTTATGCGACGTGTGATATTGGCGAAGCTCTTGAGATGCTGCGCAAACGCGGCTACGAAGTTGAGGTTTATCCCGGTCCAGAGCCGCCGCCGAAGAAACTCATACTCGAAACGCTGCGCACCGGTGTGGACGGCCTTATCACCACCCTTCGCGATCCGATTGACGCGGAAATCTTCGAGGCCGGCAAAGGCCACCTCAAGGTGGTATCGCAGCTCGCGGTCGGCTTCGACAACATCAACCGCGCCGACGCCAATCGCTACCAGGTCCCATTTACCCACACCGCCGACGTCCTGACCGAAGCCACGGCGGAGTTCGCCTTCTTCATGATGGGAGCGGTGGCGCGGAAATTGTGGAGCGCCGAACTGAACCTGCGCCGTAACGAATGGGGAACCTGGCACCCGTACCTGCCATTTCTCGGCGATGAGGTCAGCGGAAAAACGATCGCGGTGATCGGCACCGGGCGCATCGGGCTGGCGATCATCAAGAAGTGTGACGGCTTCGACATGAATATCCTGTGCTACGACCCGGTTTACCAGAATCACGAGTTCGTGCGGGGAATACAGCAGCTCAAGGAATTGAGGCATTCCTTGGGGATCACGAAAGATCGAACCTGGATCAAGTACGTGGGCTTCGAAGAGGCGTTACGCGAAGCCGACTTCGTGACCATCCACGTTCCGCTGGTGCGGCCCGGCGAAGGCGAGACGCCGACGTACCACCTCATGAACGAGAAAACGCTGCGCATGATGAAGCCGACGGCGTACTTGATCAACAACTCGCGCGGACCCGTGGTCGATGAAAACGCGGTGGCCAAGGCGCTGCGGGAAAATTGGATTGCCGGCGCGGCGCTCGACGTCTTCGCCAAGGAGCCGCTGCCTGCGGATTCTCCGCTGCGCGACCCCGCCATCGAGGACCGCTGCCGACTGTATCCACACTTCGCCAGCGCGGGCAAGATCACGCGCCTCTCGACCGATCCTGACAAAGGCATGGCCGGGCGCTGCGTGCAAGGCTTGATTGATGTGCTGGAGAACCACTATAACGGCGATCCGGCAAAAATGCCCTTCGTAGTTAACAAAGAAGCTTTCAAATGAGGCTTCAGGCTGCTGGCTACCCGGCTCCAGGAAAACCGGCCTGAAGCCTGCAACCTGGAGCCAGTAGCCGCTAACTCCTGCCTGCCGACTCCTAACTACTGCTCTACCGCGGCTCTGCCGCCTGCTCCACGTTCTTGCGATCCACGTCAAGCTTGTTCACCACTTGATCGACGTTCGGCACCGTCGCCGCCAGCTTCTGGACCTGGGTCCGCTCTGCGGGCGTCTTCACCTTGCCGTCGATCGTGAGCACGCCGTTCTTGGCCTGGTAGTGGATACGTTCGTGATCGAGACGATTGGCCACCAGCACGGCCTTGAAGTTCTTCTCGATCGCGTCGTCAACGTTGCGCTCGATGGTTTTTGCCGCGTGCTCCTCGTCCACGGGCTCGATGCTGAGCTGGTTGGAGACCACGTCGCCGGCTGCGGCCTGCTGCGCGACTTCACCGGCCTTGGCTTTCAATTCCGGTGAGCGCACGCGGCCGTTCAACGCGATGACGCGCTTATCTTTGTCCCACTCGACCCTCAGGCCGCTGAAGCCGGCCTGGTCGAGCGATTTCTCAACTGCTTCTTTGTCGTTGCGGGCAGCGTTCGGGTTGTCATTGCGCGCGTTCGTATTGCGGTTCGAGGAACACGCCAGCGCCAAACCCAGAATCGACAGCAAGGTAAAAGCAAAGAACTTCCTGAGCATAGGACCTCCAAGCAAGGTCAGGGGATAAAGCTGGGATGCAAAGCTGAGCAGCCGGGAGGCCGGGGAATCCAATGCCGAATTGCCTTGCCGAATTGCAACTCGGCAGTTCCGCAGTTCGGCAATTCCGCAATGGCTATTTCGAAATGAGCAGTTCCTTCGCCCGCTGCGTCGCCTTCACCACCGCCTTGATGAGCGTGACGCGCAGCTTGCCCTCTTCCAATTCCAAAATGCCGTCAATAGTGCAGCCGGCCGGGGTAGTGACCGCCTCCTTCAGCAGCGCCGGATGCTCGCCGGTCTTCAGCACCATTTGCGCCGCTCCAAGCACGGTCTGTGCCGCCAGTTCGGTCGCAAGTTCGCGCGACAGGCCGACTTTGACGCCGGCTTCGGCGAGCGATTCGAGGATGATGTAGATGTAGGCTGGGCCGCTGGCGGAAAGACCGGTAATCGCGTCCATCTTATTTTCGTCAGCGACGGCGCAGCGCCCCACCGAGGTGAAAAGCCGGCGAGCCGTTTCCATGTGCTCGTCGGTCGCATACCGGCCCTTGCAGATGGCTGTCATTCCGCAGGCCACCACCGACGGTGTGTTGGGCATGGCGCGCACCACCGGGACTTCCTTGCCCAGTTTTTCCTCGATGTAGCTGGTAGGAACCGAAGCGACAATCGACACAATCAGCTTATTCGGCCCAACCTCAGGCCGGATTTCCGCCAGCACCTGGTCCATGACCTGCGGCTTTACGCAAACGAAGATGATGTCCGCGTTACGCGCGGTCCGCCGGTTGTCCGTGGTAACCGGGATATTGAACCGCTGGGCAAGCTTGCCGGCGCGCTCGGCGTGCTGCACGGTCGCACTCAGTTCCAAGCGCGGCGTTCCCTCGTAATGCGCGAATGCTTGCAGCAGAATGCCGCCCATTTTCCCGGCTCCCAAGAGTGCGAGACTTTGCGTACCAGCCTGAGGCCTGTGTTTTGCCCTCTTCGTTGCTTGCTGCATATGCTTCCTTCCCAAAATATTTCCTTGATCATCCGTAGCGCTGAATTTTGCCAGCTTTGCCGCGGCATCTTACCGCCATGCGGGGGCGAAATTGGAGGGGGTTTACGGTCGCAGCGCCATGGCACGGACCAGGGAATCGAAAATCTTGAACCCGTCGGTACCGCCCATCAGGGCTTCGCTGGCGCGTTCGGGATGGGGCATCATGCCTAGCACGTTGCGGCCATGGTTGCAGATGCCGGCGATGTTGTCGAGTGAGCCATTGGGATTAGCCGCCTCGGTGATCTCGCCTGCAGGAGAACAATAGCGGAACACCACACGCTGCTCCCGGCGCAAATCTTCCAGCGTGGCAGCGTCGCAAAAGTAGTTACCTTCCATGTGTCCGATGGGGATCTGCAGCACCTCGCCCTTGCGGCAGGAGGCGGTGAAGGGAGTTTCCGTCTCCACGCGCACGTGCACCGGCTTGCAGATATATTTCAGCCCGGCATTGCGCAACAACGCGCCCGGCAGCAAGTGCGATTCGCAAAGAATCTGAAAACCATTGCAGATGCCGAGCACCAATCCTCCGCCGGCCGCGAATTTGCCGACCGCCTCCATCACCGGGGAAAAGCGAGCGATGGCGCCGGTGCGAAGGTAATCGCCGTAGGAAAAGCCGCCAGGAACGATTACCAAATCACAGTTTTCCAGGTCCTGCGATTCATGCCAGAGATACGTGACCGGCTCTTTCGCCACCTGCTGGAATACCCAGTAGGGATCCTGGTCGCAATTCGAGCCTGGAAATTGAATGACGCCGACTTTCATTGTGACCAGTTTAGCATCGGTGGAGCGAATCCCACGGCGCGATCGTGCATGTTCACGGTCTCGCAAGGGACTTCGCGGCAGCCGAATCGACTCCTGTGGAGAGCAGACCGGCTATGGGCTACACGCCGACCGGGTATGGCTTGCCGGTTTGGGGCTCGCGCAGTTCGCGGCCGCTGAAGATGCGCTCAAAACGCCCCTGCAGCAGCGACATCAAGCCGGTGTACCAGTAACCCATCACAAACAGAAACAGGAAAGGAACCGTGATGTAGTTTTCGTTGGTGATCGCGTACCAGACGGTCGCGGCAAAGTAGGCGCCGACGAGCAGCTCGAAATAAGGAATCAGGCCGAGCCGCTTGCGGTACTTGCTGGTACGCACTCTATCCTTCTTCGATTCCACGCGGTACTTGGGCGTGCGCGCAAACGCTGATTGCTTCCCGAACAGCGCTTCCAGCACGACCTTGGTATTGGTCAGCGTGAGGCCGATGCCCTGCGCCATCAGGAAGGGCAGGAACAACAGGCAACGCGGCCAGGTTTTCGGGAACAGTTCCCGCTGCGACACCAGGTAGAAGCTGCTGATCGAGAACGTCGAGGCCAGGAACAGCGGCACGTCGATGTACAGCATCTGGAACCAGCCCTGGTAGAAGCGGATGATCATCGCCGGCAACAGCAGCGTGGAGAGCACAATCATCAGCGGGTAGCTGATGTTCGCCGTGAGGTGATACCAGGCTTCGACCTTCACGCGCCGCGGCGCGTTGCTCCTCATGACCAACGGCAGGTCCTTGATCGCGCACTGGATCAAGCCCTTGGCCCATCTCGCCTGTTGCGTCTTGAACGCTGTCATCTCCACCGGCAACTCAGCAGGGCACTCCACGTCCTGCAAGTAAACGAAGCGCCAGCCCTTGATCTGCGATCTGTAGGAGAGGTCGGTATCTTCGGTGAGCGTGTCGTGCTGCCACCCGCCGGCTTCTTCGATCGCACGCCGCCGCCACATGCCCGCGGTGCCGTTGAAGTTGAAGAAGACGCCGGTGCGCGAGCGCGCGCCGTGCTCCAGGATGAAGTGTCCGTCGAGCAGGATGGCCTCGACCTCGGTGAGCAACGAGTAGTTCCGGTTGATGTGCGTCCAGCGCGTCTGCACCATGCCCACGTCGGGCGCGGTGAACTGGTGGATGCAGCGCATCAGGAAATCTTCCGGGGGCACGAAGTCAGCATCGAAGATGGCGATGAATTCGCCGGTCGCGATCTTCATCCCTTCCTGCAGCGCGCCCGCCTTGAAGCCCTCGCGGTTGCTGCGATGGTGATAAGTGACCGGGTAGCCGAGCGTTGCCCAGCGATCGACGGCGTCGCGGGCGACATCGACGGTTTCGTCGGTGGAGTCGTCGAGCACCTGGATTTCCAGCTTCTCGCGCGGATATTGCATCTTGCACACCGCTTCCAGCAACCGCTCAATGACAAACTGCTCATTGAAAATCGGCAGCTGCACGGTGACCCGCGGCAGGTCGGAAAATCGCCCTGGGGGATGGTCGCTGCTGGCGCGGTTCTTGCGGTTCTTGTAATACAGGTACACCAGCACGTAGCGGTGAATCCCGTAGGACGCCAGCCAGATCAGAACGATGAAATACGGAATCAGCAGCGCGTAGTCGAAGGCGTTGGCATGATAGAGCCCGCGGAAAGTGGTATCGAGGAAATGGCTGCGAAAATATTGGCCGACGCTCGGCCGCGCCGCGAAAAGGGCAAACATGGGGACAAAAGTGTTCAGCGCAGTGCTCCGGTACAGCAGACGATCACGGGCAGCCGCCCGAGCAGGTATAAACACTTGATTGTAACGCAATCGGCTCTCGGCTGTCGGCCACCGTGTTCGGGAGTAGGCCGAGAAAAGAACACTGAACGCCGCTCGGTAAGCCAACGCGCACGCGCCGATCACCGACAGCCGAATGCCGACAGCGGTTCAGTTCAGGAAGTAGGTACGATACAGCGTGTCTCGCTGCACCGGGCGGAAGCCGGCGTCGCGGATCATGCGGCGCAGTTCCTCTTCCGTGGTGCAATTGGTCACTCCTGCGGAGCGCACCACGTTCTCTTCGATCATGACCGACCCGACATCGTTTCCGCCAAAGCGCAGCCCGAGCTGGCAGACCTTCAGGCCCTGCGTCACCCAGCTCGATTGCACGTTGAGGAAGTTAGAGAGGAACAGCCGCGAGATCGCCAGCACCTTCAGGTATTCCACCGCTGTGGCTTCATCCCAGCCGCGGCCGCCGAGCGCGGTGTTGTGCGGCTGGAAGCTCCATGGGATGAACGCCGTGAACCCGCCTGTCTCCTCCTGCAGGTCATAGAGCCGCTGCAGGTGGTTGATGCGGTGCTCATGCGTCTCGCCCACGCCGAACATCATGGTGGCGGTGGTGCGCATGCCGAGCTGGTGTGCTGTGCGGTGCACGTTGAGCCAATCTTCCGTCAGGCACTTCAGGCGCGCGATGCGGTAGCGCACTTCGTCATCCAGGATTTCGGCGCCGCCGCCGGGAATCGAGTCCAGTCCGGCATCGCGAAGGCGAGCGATGGTGTCGCGAATGCTCAAGCCGCTGTATTCGGCGATGGCAATGATTTCCGACGCCGAGTAGCAGTGCAGGTGAACGCGTGGGAAGCGCTGCTTGATCCCGCGCAGCATTGTTTCGTGCCAGTCGATCTTCAGGTCGGGATGAAGCCCACCCTGCATGAGCACACCAGTGCCGCCCAATTCCACGGTCTCCGCGATCTTCTGGTAAATGGTGTCGTAATCCAGGATGTAGCCTTCCGCCGCCAACTTGCCCTTCAGCGGACGATAAAACGCGCAGAAGGTGCAGTATTCGGTGCAGAAGTTGGTGTAGTTAATATTGCGGTCGATGATGTAGCTGACCACGCCGTCGGGATGGATCTTGCGCCGCTGCGCGTCCGCTTCGATGCCCAGACCGATCAAGTCGTCGGAGCGGAACCAGTCGAGCGCTTGGGCTTTCGTCAGGGACATAGAGAAACAGTCTGCCAGTCTCTCAGTTTATCAGCCAGGGTGTTTTGAAGTCACCGGCGTCTCGGGCGACCGAGCGACTTACGACTAACGGAGCTGAGAAGCGGAAAAACCGACAGACCGCGAGAGCTATTTCTTGGTTGTGTCTTTGCTCGGCTTGCCCGCAGCAGCCGGCGGTGCCTGGTGCGCAATGATCTGGTCCTTGATCTTCTCGTACTCGCTCTTGCTCACGATTTTCTTCGTAACCAGGTCGTTCTTGCCGCGATAAGGACGTCCATCAATGATCTTCTGCGAGGTTGCGGGACCGATGCCGGGCAGCTTCTCCAGCTCGTCTTTGCTGGCAGAGTTGATGTCGATCTTGGCGCCGGACTTCGCCGCGGCGGTGTCGGCGGAGGGCTTGGAGGTCTGCGCCGAAGTGTCCTTGCCCGACTTGGCTGTCGACTTATCTGTCTTGGTTTGAGCGGCGAGCATTGCTGTCGCCAAGCTCACGGTGATCAGTAACATCCATAATTTCTTCATGCAGTTTTCTCCTTTGCGTCTTCGTCGACGCTATCCGCGTCGCCGGCTCTTCCTTGTTGCTGCTCCTTCAGCTTCTGGTTGCCCTTGCCGGGAATGGGCAGCTCCTCGACCGGTTCGCCGCGGCGCTTTTCTTCGGCCCGGCGCTTGGGCCGGTAATACTTGAAATAGACAAGGGCACCCATGCCGCCCAAGGCCGCCAATACTAACAGAACGTACAGAACCGGCGTCCGATAGCGTGTTATGAAACCAATAATTGAGTTTCCGTACAGGTGCGCAAGGTACGCGACGCCGGCATAACGGATGCCGCGGCCAACGGTCAGAGCGAACAGGAAATTGCGTGTCGGATATTCCAGGATGCCCGGCGCCATCAGCACCGGAACGATAGGAAATGGCGGCGGCAACATGGCGCCGATCACGATAGTGGAAAACGCGTGTTTGTCGAATTTGGCATAAATCTTTTCTGCCCGCTTTTTGCCGATCTTCTTCTCCAGCGTTTCTTCACCGCCCTTCTGGGCGAGGCGGAATGTGAGCCAGCCGCCACAAACCGAGCTGGCGGTCGCGATTCCGGCGTAATAAAGCCACGCGCTTCGGTGTCCCGATACCAGCAGAATTGTGAAAATGTCCATCCCCCCGGGGATGGGAATAAGCGAGTTGTCGATGATGCCGACCAGGAACAACCCGACCGGGCCAAGCCGGTGCAGCCAGTCCATGACGGAGAATGCAAGCAAGCTGATCAAGGTCACCCACAAGGAGGAAGGACGCGCGTACTCTCATTCCCCAGGAGGTTAGACGCGACCAGCGAGGCCGGCGAAAGTCACCAGAGTTGGATTTATTGGATTTAAGAGATAAATCTTGCTGATATCACAGCTTCCAGGGGAAAGTTCAGCCAACAAACTGGGGCGCGGCCATGCCGAGGAAGCGCAGCGACGGCGCCTCCTCAATGACGCCACACTCGGCCGCGTAGCGGAAGAAGAGTTCCAGGCCCTCCAGGTTCTCGGCGTCGAGAGCAAAGTGGATGTTGCGGGTCAGATAGCCGGCAATCTCCCGCTCGGTCAGCCCGACGCGGCCACTCCAGCCGCGCGCGATCGTCGCGATATTCGCCGGCTGCACACCGTGATCACGCGAATTGCGGAACACCGCGGGGACGTCCAGGTCGCGGCGCGCTTCGCTCAGCGCCTGCATCCGCGCCGCCCAGAAAGCAAAGACAAATGGTTTGCCGGTGAACTTTCGCCACTCCTCCGCGAGGTCATACACGAAATAGTCGGCGCGTGCGACGCGCAGGGCGGGGTCGCCGATCAGCAGCGCCGCATCGCAGGCGGCGAGCATGGAATCAAGGTCGGCGGGGAAAGCGCGAAACTGCCGGACGCGCCCCCAGAGCTTCTGGCAGAGTATCCGCGCCAGGGCCACCGAACTCCGAGATGATGTGTCGGCGGCGATCGTGTTCACCTGCTCGACCGGTTTTCGGCTCACCAGCAAGATCGATCGCACGGCGCCTTTCGCGGCGATGGCGGCGTCGGGGAGAATCACCAGACCTGGAATCGTGGCGTAGGTGATCGCCGGAATGATCCCGATATCCGCGCGGCCCCGCTTCAAGGCCTCGGCGCAGTGCGATGGAACCGTGTACTCAACCGTGAAATCAGACCGCAGTTCGGGCGGAAGATCGTCGTCGCTGTGCTGCTCCGGCGTGGCGCCGTAATCGAAATCCCACATTAACGGCGCGGTGTTGAGGAACGAAATGGCGGAAACTTTCAGCCGTCGCATCGTAAACCGTGATTGTAACAAAGAGGTGTGACGCGGCTCGCTGACCCCGCGGAGCAAGGCGTGTAAAGTTGGTGGTTTTCCCAGGCTGGGAGATTCATGTCAATTGCAAAGACCGCACCCGCCTCCCATCACTTGCAGTGGCTCGCCCTGGCGCTGACGCCCTCGCTTGGACCCGGACGATGCCGGCGCCTCGTCGAGCATTTCGGCAGCACCGCGGCCGTGTTCAACGCCAGCCTGACCGAACTGGAAGCGGCCGGACTTTCCGCGGTCGCGGCACAATCCATCGCGCTCGGCAAATCGTCGGAGTTGGCGCAGGAAGAAATGGTGAGAGCGGCCAGCCTCGGCGCGCAGATCCTCACTTTGGACGATCCTGACTACCCGTCGCTGCTCAAGCAAATATACGATCCACCGGTCGCGCTGTATGTTCGCGGGGACCCCGCAATCCTGTCGGTCCCGGGGATCGGAGTGGTCGGCACGCGCCACCCCACACCCTACGGTCTCGGCATGGCCGAGCGACTTTCCTGCGACCTTTCGGCCCGCGGGATCATCATTATCAGTGGCATGGCCCGCGGCATAGACTCGGCTGCGCACCGCGGTGCCATTTCTGCCAAGGCAAGAACCGTCGCCGTCTTCGGAACCGGCATCGACGTTTTTTATCCCCGCGAAAATAGCAGGCTTGCCGATCAGATCCTCGCGTTTGGAGGCGCTCTGGTCACCGAGTTTCCCGTCGGCACATTCGCCGCGCCGCAGAATTTTCCGATTCGCAACCGCATTATCAGCGGCATGTCAGTCGGTGTTTTGGTGATCGAGGCGGGCGAGTACAGCGGGACGCGCATTACCGCGCGATGCGCACTGGAGCAGAATCGCGAGCTGTTTGCTGTGCCGGGCAATGTTACGAACCGCAACTCGTGGGGTCCGAACACGTTGATCAAGCAAGGCGCAAAGTTGACCGCGACCTGGGAAGATGTCTGGGAAGAATTGCCCGCCGACGTTCGGCTGAAGTTGGAGGCGGAGCGGCCTGCTGCAACGGAACCGGGTGCTACCGCATCCCTGTTCCAGTCCGAAGCGGTGCCGCCGCAGGAACGTAAGGTGCTGGCATTGCTCAAAGCGGACGAAAGCACCCACATCGATGACATCGTCGAACGGCTGGAAGGCACAATGTCGTCTTCCGAGATATTCGCCGCGCTTTTCGAGTTGGAACTGGCGGGCAAAGTCCGGCAGATGCCGGGAAAAAATTTCGTAAAAGCTTTTTGAGCTGGTTTGCCGCGGCGGCTGCAAACGCGACTGACTCGTGGTACAGCGAACTGCCGTTTCGTTACTGTCGAGGTTACGCGCAAACGCGTGATTGCAAAACGGCTTAGCTGAAAGCTGAGAGCCGGATCACAGACGGCCGGATAGCCAATACCATAAAAGCCGTGCTAGCTTGAAAACTCACAAGAGGTAATTTTGTCCAACTTAGTCATCGTCGAATCGCCGACCAAGGCGAAGAGCATCGCGAAGTATCTCGGCAAGGGATACGACGTCGAGGCCTCGCTCGGCCATGTCAAGGATTTGCCCAAGAGCACCCTGGGCGTCGACATCAAGAACGATTTCGACACCGATTACATCGTCATTCCGGGTAAGGAGAAGGTTCTGGCCAGGCTGAAGAAGCTGGCCAAGTCGGCGGACGCGGTCTACCTCGCGCCCGATCCCGACCGCGAAGGCGAGGCGATTGCCGCGCACCTGGCGGAAGAACTTGCGCCCGACGGCAAGCGCAGGAAAAAAGGCGAGGACAAGATCTGGCGCGTCACCTTTAACGAGATCACCAAGCGCGCCGTCCAGGACGCATTCCAGCATCCGCGCGGGATCGACTGGAACCTTGTGGACGCGCAGCAGACGCGTCGCGTGCTCGACCGGCTCGTCGGCTACCAGGTCTCGCCGCTGCTCTGGGACAAGGTCCGTCGTGGCTTATCTGCCGGCCGCGTGCAGACCGTCGCGCTGCGCTTGATCGTGGATCGGGAGCGCGAGATCAAGGCCTTCGAGAAAAAAGAATACTGGACCATCGACGCCCACCTGCAGGGCGCCAAGCCGCCCGCCTTCGATGCGCGCTTTATCGGCATCGGCGAAGAAAAGACCGAGGTCCCGAACGAAGAAGAGTCGAAAAAGATCGTTGACGCTCTGCGGAACGCTTCCTGGACCGTACGCAGCGTTGACAAACGCGAGCGCCGCCGCTCGCCTGCGCCGCCGTTCACCACCAGCAAATTCCAGCAGGACGCCTCGCGCAAGCTGCGCTTCAGCGTCAAGCGCAGCATGATGATCGCGCAGCGACTCTACGAAGGCATCGATATCGGCGAAGAAGGTGCCGTCGGTCTCATCACCTACATGCGTACCGACTCGGTGCGCGTCTCCAACGACGCGCTCAACGAAGTTCGTGAATATGTCGCGCACGAATACGGCCCGCAATATTTGCCGGAAACGCCGAACACCTACAAGTCCAAGAAGGAAGCGCAGGAAGCGCACGAGGCCATACGCCCGACTTCCGCCTTGCGCCATCCTGATTCGGTGAAGCAGTACCTGAAGGAAGATGAGTACAAGGTCTACAAGCTGATCTGGCAGCGTTTCGTGGCTTCGCAGATGAATCCCGCGATTTTCGACCAGACCAGCGTCGACATTGAAGCCAAATCAAACGGAACGTCTTACATCTTCCGCGTCACCGGTTCCGTGTTGAAGTTCGACGGGTTCCTCAAGGTTTACGAGGAAGCCAAGGACACCAGGGACGAGGAAGACGAGGCGCTCAAGCACAAGCTGCCCGTGCTCGAGGAAGGGCAGAGGCTGACGCTCAAGGAACTGAAACCCGAGCAGCACTTCACCGAGCCTCCGCCGCGCTACAACGAGGCGTCGCTGGTGAAAGAACTGGAAGAACGCGGTATCGGCCGACCATCCACCTACTCCGCCATCCTGAGCACCATCCAGGAGCGCCAGTACGTGCAGAAGCTCGGTGGAAAATTTGTTCCCACTGAGATCGGCCTGGTCGTCACCGACCTGCTGGTTGAAAACTTCAAGGACATTTTCGACTTCCAGTACACTGCCCGGCTCGAGGAAGAGCTGGACGAAATCGAAGAAGGCAAGGAGAAGTGGACCGACGCGCTCGGCGACTTTTACAAGAAGTTCCAGAAGGACCTCCGCTACGCCGAGAAACACATGGAAAACATCAAGCGGATGGAGAAGCCGACCGACGAGAAGTGCGAGCGTTGCGGCGCGCCGCTGGTGATCAAGTGGGGCAAGCACGGATCCTTCTACGCGTGCAGCACCTACGATAAGGACGATCCCAACTCCTGCACCTTCACCAAGGAAAATCCGATTGATCTGCCGGATCTGGACTCCGCCGACATCCAGGAGACCACGCAGGAGGAGTATTGCGAGAACTGCGGGCGTACCATGGTCCTCAAGCGCGGACGCTTTGGCCAGTTCATGGCCTGCACCGGCTATCCCGATTGCAAGACCACGCGCCGGCTCGACCAGGGCAAGAAGGTGCCCGATATTCCGCTGGAAGAAAAATGCCCCAAGTGCAGCCGCAACATGGTGCTGCGTCACGGCCGTTACGGCGAGTTCGTATCCTGCAGCGGTTATCCTGAGTGCAAGTACGTCAAGCAGAACTACATCGGCGTGCCGTGCCCGTTATGCAAGGACGGGGAACTGGTGGAGAAGAAGGCGCGCCGCCGCGGCAACCTCTTTTATGGCTGCTCGAATTACCCGAAGTGCAAGTTCACCTCGGCTTATAAGCCCATCGCCGAATCCTGCCCGCAATGCGGCAGTCCGTACCTGATCGAGAAGAATCTGAAGTCCGGCGCGGTCGTCGCTTGTCCCAACAACAAGCGCGCTGCCGCGGAAGAAGAAGACAAGCCCAAGCGCCGCCGCAAGAAGGGCGAAGAAGCACCGGAGAGCGCCGTGAAGTGCGATTACTCGCGCCCGCTCGAGCCCAAGGAAGGCGCCGTCGCCTAGCAGTCGCCTGAAACGCGCTACCGCGTGCACTCCGTTCCATCGTCTGGGAGCGCAGTTCGCTCCCCTCGTTGTGTTATATTTTGCCGAATCCTGAATGACAGCGCGTTCCGCGCCATCGAGAAATTCCACTCTTAGTTTTCGTGAGGAGAAACCATATGCCCAAAACCGCCGGCAAGAAAGCAACTGCTGCCGATGCCGAGATCGTGATGAAACTTTACGACCTGCGCCGTGAACCGGAGATGCGCAAGGCGCGCCACTGGTACGGCAATGCCGACTTCAGCTCCTGGGAAGCGGTCCAGAAAGTCATGATGGGCTGGGGCACGCAAGAGAATGCCTGGTTTCGCCAGAACCTTACATATTGGGAAAATGCCGCGTCGCTGGTGCTGCGCGGAGTCGTCAACGCCGACCTGTTCTTCGACTGGAACGGCGAGATCGTATTCACGTACGTCAAGATCAAGCCCTATATCAAGCAGATGCGTGAAACTTCGGGCAGCGACGAATTCATGCAGAGAACCGAGAAACTGCTGAGCAGTACGCCTGAGCTGCGCAAGCGCGTGCAATGGATGGAAGGGCAGTTTAAGAAGTGGGGCGAAATGATGAAAGCTCGGGCGGCGGCGAAGGGCTAAGCTCGGACTTTCGGGAAGTAGGGAAGAGGCTGCCCGGTAACGACGGCCTGCGGATTGTCGTTTGTGATTGCTTGCGCGACCCCCGGTCCATAAACGCGGCTGATGAGGTCGCGGGCAGCGGAAAGTATCGGCGGGCGGCGTTCAATGTTGTGCGAATCGGTCGCCAGGATATGCACGGCTTCGCGATCGAGCAGCCATTTCGCCGCCTTTTTCGCCTTCTCGCCCCAATTGCCGGTCACCGATGATGCTGTGACTTGCACCGCGCACCCCAATTGTGCCCACTGCAGAACGCGCTCCGGTTTGTGCTGCAGCAGCGGATTACGCTCGGGATGGGTAATGATGGGCCGCAAGCCTCGCAGCAACAGATCTTCCAGTTCGGCGGTCAGCGACGGCGGAATGGAAAAGTCGCTGAACTCGACCAGGAGATAAGGTGTGTCCTCGATGGTGTACCGGTGAGGCGTTTGAGCGATGCTTTCCAGATTTTCGTAGGACAGATGAAAGTCACAGCCCAGGCTGAGCTTGGGCTTGCCGCCGGTTCGCCGAGACAATTCCGAAAGCAGGCCGCGCAGCCAGTCGCGATCATACGCGTAAGTGCTGTTGGCGTGCGGCGTGGCAACCATGTGTTCGATCCCGTCGCCCGCGGCCATGTGACACATGTGCTCCGACATCTCCCAGGAGCGGGAGCCATCGTCAACTTCCGGAAGAATATGGCTGTGAATGTCGACCATGTAACGTTCAGCGATTAACTATAACGCGCCCGGGTACACGACAGACGAGTTCGCCCCGCATGGCCCGCGCAGGGTGCCCGCATGGCCGCGCCACCTACTTGTAATGCTCGCGCAGGTAGTCGGCCATGCCCGCATAGGCTTTGGCGAGCGTCGCTTCGTCGGGCAGAAAGACGATACGGATATGGCGCGTGCCGGGGTGCTGGCCGAATCCGCTGCCGTGGACGACGAGCACCTGCTTTTCCGTCAGCACGCCTTTGACAAAATCGAGATCGTCGCCGGAAATGTCGAGCTTCGGAAACACGTAAAAGGCGCCTTTCGGCGAGACGCAACTCACGCGCGGGGTGGAGTTCGCCCATTGCACCGTCAAGTCGCGACGTCGGCGCAATTTCTCATTCATTTCTTTCAGATGGTCCTGCGGGCCTTCGAGTGCCGGCTGGATGGCGTACTGCATGGGCGCGTTGGCGCACAGGCGCGCGCGCAGAAGCTTGTGAGTGCCTTCAATGTAGCTTTTGAGGGCTTCTTTCGGACCGCTGCAGATTGCCCAGCCAGTGCGCCATCCGGGCGCCAGGTAGGGTTTCGAGAGTCCGCTGAAGGTAATCACGGGAACGTCAGGCGCGAGCGAAGCCAGCGAGACATGTTCGACGTCGTGATCAAGAATGAGCTTGTCGTAAATCTCGTCGGCGAGGATGACGAGGTTGTGCTTGCGCGCCAGTTCGCAGATCTGTTCCAGCTTCTTCCGCGAGTACACCGCGCCGGTCGGATTGTTGGGATTGATGACGACGATTCCGCGCGTTTTCGACGTAATCTTGCTCGCCATCTCCTCGATGTTCGGTTCCCAGCCCTGCTCTTCTTCGAGGAAGTAGGCGTTAATTGGACTGTCGATTTTCGCCAGCACCGCCGAGTACAAAGGGTATTCGGGCGCCGGCGTGAGCACGTTTTCGCCAGGATTGCACAGCGAAGTGAGGCAGATCTCGACGCCTTCGCTGACACCGGCGGTGATGAAGATGCTCTGCACGTTGCGAATGCCGCGGCGTTCGGCTTCGCCGGCAATCGCCTTGATCCCGGCGTCGATGCCGAGCGAAGGCGCGTAACCGTTGTAGCCATCGCGCATGGCTTTCTGCACCGCTTCGATCAAGTGCGGCGGAGTGGCGAAGTCGAACTTGAGCGGGTCGCCGATATTGAGCGGGAGGATTTTCTTGCCGCTCCTGGCGACTTCGTCGGCCAGGACGGCGAGATCACGAATCGCGTAACGAACATTCTCCAGCCGCAGCGCGGCCAGGATTTCGCGGGCTTGCGTGGTCATGGGCATGGCAGTAATCCGCTGGACCTACGATTGTAGCCGAATGCCCGGATTAGCCACAGAGGGCACAGAGGAGTGCATTTTCTTGTGGCAAAGAATCGAGAATGCGGAATGTAGATGGCGGCATTTCCCGCGGCTCCACCAAACCTCCCTGGAGAAGAATGAATCACTGCATCTGTCCGGCGGGCCGGACATCTCATAGCTGATCACCCTGATCAGAGGAGGAGACAAGTGGCATCGTTACCCAAGACGTTCGCTGATTCCAGCGCCGGTAAGGCGATTGCGCAATCATTATTGCCGGAGTTCGATCAGGAGATGGCAAACACCCGCAAGACGCTGGAACGCGTGCCCGACGACAAGTTTGACTTCAAACCGCACGCCAAATCCGGTTCCATGGGATGGCTGGCAGGACACCTGGCCAACCTTCCGCTGTGGGCGGTAATGACGCTCAAGGAAGATTCGCTCGACATCGCTCCCGCCGGCGGACAGCCATTCAAGCTGCCTGAAACCAAGAACCGCAAGCAAGTTCTGGAAACGTTCGACGAGAATGTCGCCAACGCGAGGAAAGGTTTGCAGTCTGCCACCGACGCGCAGCTGATGAAGTCGTGGTCGCTGCTGAAGACTGGGCAGCCAATCATGACCATGCCGAAGGTGGTGGTGCTCCGCTCCTTCGTGCTCAACCACATCATCCACCATCGCGCGCAGTTGGGAGTTTATTTGCGGCTGAATGACCTGCCGGTGCCGTCGATTTACGGACCTAGCGCGGACGAAGGAAGCTTCTGAAACAAAGAAGTCAGAACGTCGTGGCGAGTGACGCCGCCGTTCTGACTTCTTGCTTTAGACTTCCTGCTTCTAACTTGTCTCTATTCTGGCCTGTCAATCTGCGCGCGCTGCAGCTTGTCGCTGTAATCAACGTAGATGGACTTCCACTCCGTGTAGAACTCGATCGCGCCGAGCCCGCCTTCACGGTGCCCGTTGCCGGTTGCTTTGGTTCCGCCGAAAGGCAGATGCACCTCGGCGCCTATCGTCGGAGCGTTGATGTAGGTAATGCCGGCGAACAGATCGCGCATCGCGCGGAAGGCGCGGTTCACGTCCTTAGTGTAAATCGCGCTGGAGAGGCCGTATTGGATGCCGTTGGCAATCTCGATGGCATCCTCGAAGCCGTCACAGGGAATGATCGACACCACCGGCCCGAAGATTTCTTCCTGCGCGATTCGCATCTGCGGGTTGACGTCGCCGAACACGGTAGGCTCCAGAAACCAGCCATGCTTGTAAATGCCGCTGTCCAGACGGTGTCCGCCGCAAAGCAGCTTGGCGCCCTCCGCCTTGCCGACCTCGATGTATTGGAGATCGGTTTCCAATTGTGACTTGTTGACCGCCGGACCCATGTCCACCGTCTCATCGAGCCCGTTGCCGATCTTGAGTTTCTTCGCGCGCTCCACAAAGCGGCTCACGAACTCGCCATAGACACCCTTCTGAACGATGATGCGGCTGGTCGCAGTGCAGCGCTGGCCGGTGGTGCCAAACCCGCCCCACAGGCCGCCTTCGAGCGCCAGGTCGAGGTTGGCATCATCGAGAACGATCATCGGATTCTTGCCGCCGAGCTCGAGCGAGCAGCGCTTGAAGCTCTTGGCGCACGATTCACCGACAATGCGCCCGACGTCGCTGGAGCCGGTCAGGGAGACTGCGCGGATCTCCGGGTGCTCGGTCAGCGGCGCGCCGATCTTCGAGCCAAAGCCGGTCACGATGTTGACCACACCCGAGGGAACGCCGGCGTCCACCAGCGTCTGCACAAAATTAAATACTGACAGGGGAGTATCCTGCGCCGGTTTGATGATGCACGTGTTGCCGGCAACCAGGGCGGGGAAGAGCTTCCAGGAGGGAATCGCCATGGGGAAGTTCCACGGCGTGATCATGGCGCACACGCCTACGGGATGGCGCGCAGCCATGGCGAACTTGTTCGGCAACTCGGAAGGCACGGTGGCGCCAAACATGCGGCGTCCCTCGCCGGCCATGTAGAAGCCGGTGTCGATTGCTTCCTGGACGTCGCCGCGGGTTTCCTTGATCACCTTGCCCATCTCGCGCGTCATGTCGCGGGCGTAGTCTTCCTTGCGTTCGGCCAGCATCTGGGAGGCGAGGTAGAGGATTTCAGCGCGGCGGGGAGCCGGCACCAGGCGCCACTTCTTGAATGCCTGGCGGGCGGCGTCCACGGCGGCGTCCACGTCGGCCTTGCCGGATTTCTGGAACACGCCGACCACATCGCGGGTGTCGGCGGGATTCAGGTTCTCGAAGGTCTCGCCGGTCGAGGCTTCCACCCACTGGCCGGCGATCAGGTTTTTGTAAATCCGGGCGGTCTTTACTTTGCTGATAACGTCCACATCAGTGGCCATTTGCTGCGCGCCTCCAGCGAAATAAGTACAAACCCATCATCGTATCCGGGAGGCCAAGGGTAGGCAAGTGCGCGCGGCTGCGAAGCTGAGCTGCAGGTCCAACTTGGCACTCCAATCGCTGCCATGGATCGGCCACAGTGGCCCGCCCCTCCAAAAGACCTGCAAGGGGTAATTCTCAAGTTATTCACCTATTTGCGACGGTTAGCCATTGTGGTACTCTCGCCACATTACCCCAAGTCCTACAATTTAATTGTTCCAACGCGTGCCACCGAAACACAAAGCGGGCTTCCAAATCTCGTGGACCACGGTCACGTATCGCAGTGTCCTTCTGTTAATTCTGATCGTGACGATGGCGCTGACGTTCGTCCTGCACCTCCTCTTTCCCGAACCGACGAAGCGTTTAGCACGCAAGGCCGGCGAAGCGGTCGCCGATTGGCTCGGAAAAAGAGGCCGCGGTCCGGGCAACAGCACCGGCCAGCAAGCCGCAAGCTTTACAGCGATTGACGGCACGGTGCGCGTCAAGAAGGCGAACAGCAATACTTGGGTCAATGCCGATTTCAACGTTCCGCTGGAAAAAGGCGATGTCGTGCAGACCAGCAACGAGGGAATCGCGAAAGTGGTGTTTCCCGACAACACCAATTACACCATCAAGCAGGATTCGCTGATCGTCATCCAGGAGAACTCGACCAACACCGCACAGCAAACGCAGGTCGCGGTGGAGTTGACGACGGGCACGGTGGACCTTTCGACCTCGTCGTACACACAGGGTTCCAAGAGCCAGGTCATCTTGGCCGGCGCGACTGCTTCCATCGGAGCGGACAGCTCGGCCATGGTCCGCAATGACCCTCGCGCCGACCAGCATGAGGTGCTGCTGAAAAAAGGCACCGGCGAAATCGCCCGCGGCACAGAAAAGGTCAAACTGGGCGAGTACGAGCGCGTGAGTTTCACTCAGGAATCGAAGAAGATGACGAAGCTGAAGGAAGTTGCGCCCCCGACGCTGATCGCGCCTGCCAACGTCGCTCCCATCTTCGTCAACATGCAAGCCGGAGGGTTGGTGGATTTCGTCTGGTCCCCGGTTCAGGATTCCGTCCAGTACCACGTGCGCATCTCACGCAATCCGTACTTCTCCTCCACCGTGTACGACAAGCGGACGCCGCTGCCGCAAGTGAAGGTCCCCGGGCTGGCCGAAGGCGCCTATTACTGGACGGTGCAGTCGGTCGATGCCGATGGCAAGGAGTCGGTGGAGAGCGAAAAAAACCGCTTCACCGTGATTGCCAAGGGCACGGAGAGCGCCGAAATCGCGCTGGAGCTGGCGCCATTCGTCCAGCACGGACACGTGATCGAGGTGAAAGGCAAGACGGAAAAGACGGCGCGCGTCATGGTGAATGGCACCGAGGTCCCCGGCGTACGTGAGGACGGTTCCTTCTTCTTCTTTACTCCTCCCTTGCCCAATGGAGAGAACATCATCACCGTGACGGCCCAGAACGCTAAAGGCGGGGTGAAGACGAAGCAGCAGAAGATTTTGATCCAGTAACCCGGGCGGCCAGTGTCCGTTTCGATCTTCAGCCCAGGAGCGGAGCCGCGATCGTGGACACTCCTCAGGGACTTGCGCCGCGCGGTGGGATATGGAGAATCACGGTAGGGCTGCGACTTTGGTTCCACCGATAGCGGTGCACATCGAATAGAATCAGTGCAGTCGGGCAGGAGAAATCAGGACAGGTTACAAGAAAACCAGGTTCCAGAGAGAAGAAGTATGTCAACGAACGGTTTCCATCCAACTTCCCGCTTCCACAATGTGCGCTCGCTGTTCAGCATGTTTTCCAGCGACTTGGCCATCGACTTGGGCACGGCGAATACCCTGGTTTACGCGCGCGGCAAAGGCATTGTGGTGAATGAGCCGTCCATCGTGGCGATCAACAAGAACACCGGGGAAGTGGAGGCGGTGGGCAAGGAAGCCAAGGAGATGTTGGGCCGCACCCCGGGCAACATCGTAGCCATCAAGCCGATGAAGGACGGCGTCATCGCGGATTTCAAGGTCACCGAGAAGATGCTGAACTACTTCATTCAGAAGGCCCACAACCGCAAGATGCTGGTGCATCCGCGGATAGTGATCGGCGTCCCCAGTGAGATCACGCAGGTAGAAAAACGCGCCGTCATGGACTCCGCCTACCGCGCCAAAGCCAGCGAAGTACACCTGGTGGAGCAGGCGATGGTGGCGGCCATTGGCGCCGGATTGCCGATCACCGAACCGAGCGGGAACATGATCGTCGACATCGGCGGCGGCACCACCGATATCGCCGTCATTTCCCTCAGCGGCATTGTGTACTCGCGTTCGGTGCGCATGGCCGGCAACCAGATGGACGAAGCGGTGATGAATTTCCTCAAGCGGAAGTACAACCTGCTGATCGGCGAGCGCACGGCGGAGCAGATCAAGATTGAGATCGGCAGCGCCTACCCGCTGGATAAGCCTCTGACCATGGAAATCAAGGGCCGGAATCTGATCGAGGGCGTTCCCAAGACCATTACCGTGGACGATAGCGAAGTGCGCGAAGCGCTCAGCGAGTGTGTGGCTACGATCATGAATGCGATTCGCGTGGCACTGGAGCGTACCCCTCCGGAGTTGAGTGCCGACATCAGCGATCGCGGCATCGTGTTGACCGGCGGCGGCGCGCTGCTCAAGAATTTGGACAAGCGCATCCGCGAAGAAA
This sequence comes from Terriglobales bacterium, assembly GCA_035691485.1. Lineage (NCBI taxonomy): Bacteria > Pseudomonadati > Acidobacteriota > Terriglobia > Terriglobales > Terriglobales bacterium. The sequence goes on along the minus strand of DASSIZ010000047.1, from coordinate 72,185 downwards.
CCGGACTGCCGGTTTCCATCGCCGACGATCCGCTCTGCAGTGTGGTGCTGGGTACAGGCAAGATGCTGAGCGATTTCAAACTGCTGCGAAAGATCTCTCTCGAATAGCCACAGAGGCACCGAGGAAGGCTAGTGAAATTCGGCGCAGATTAACGCGGATGAAGTGCAGATTATGCAACCATCATGAATGGGATGATGGCGGATTCGCAGCCTGTTTGCTCGCTACCGGCTGGCGGTTGATGCCCTAAGGTCGCTAACTACTAACCTCTAACTCCTGGCTGCTAGCCACTGGTTTGAAGTGGACAACATCATCAACCGCCATCGAAACCTGACCATCCTGGCGGTGGTATTGTTTGCCCAGATTCTCGGGCTCGCGGTCCAGGTCAAGAAGGGCACCGACCAAGGGTCTTCGCGCCTTATCCGCATCTGGGCTGTTTCTGCCGTTACTCCTTTCGAAAAAGGCGCGGTCCACGGCACGCGTTGGTTTAGCGAAGCCTGGCACAACTACCTCTACCTGCGTGGCGTGCGTAGCGAAAACCGCCAATTGCGCGAGGAAATAGAACGCATGCGGCTGGAGCAGGTGCGAATCTCGGAAGATGCCGGACAGGCGCGGCGCCTGCAAACGCTGCTCGGATTCAAGGAGCAATTCATCTCGCAGACGATGGCGGCGCAGGTGATCAGCACCACCGGCAGTGATTTCTCCCGCGGAGTTTTCATTGATAAGGGATCACGCGACGGGATCAAGGCCGACATGCCCGTCGTCACTCCCGACGGAATCGTCGGCAAGGTTTTTCGCGTTTACCCGACCTCTTCGCTGGTTCTGGAGATCAACGATCCCACCAGCGGCGCGGGAGTAATCCTGGAGAAATCGCGGCTGCAAGGAGTCTTAAAGGGCTCTTCGACGGGCGAAACTTTCCTCGCCAACGTCATGGCGGACGAAAAAATCGAACCCGGCGAGCGCATTCTGACCAGCGGTGGTGATCGCGTCTATCCCAAGGGAATGGCGGTCGGGACCGTCTCTCGCGTGAATCCGGCGGGCACCTTCCTCAATGTGGAAGTCAGGCCGGCCGCGCATCTCGACAGGCTGGAAGAGGTGCTGGTGATCACCAAGATCGTAGACAAGGCCCCGGATGTTGCCGACCAGAGCGGTCCGATACGGGCCATCGATATTTTGGCGCGCCGGCTGCCGTCGGTGCCGCCGCCGAAGCCTGAGGCGAAGGCCGGCGCGACGGGTGTGGTCGCCAAACCCGCGCCTCCGGCGACGACCTCGAAGCCGGCCAATGACGCAGCGAAGCCGGCAACTCCGCCCGAGACGGCAGGGCAAACCCCGGTCCGGAAAGAACCTGTAATTGCGCCCGTGGCGGATGCGGCGAAATCGGTGACCGATGCCGCCAAGCCCGATAATCCAGCAAAGGACACCCCACGGTAGTGGCCACCCACACTGTTTCCCGCGAGCAGATCGAAGTTTATCGCTTCCCGGTGGCGGTGGCGGTGGCAGTCCCCCTGGCAGCCTTGTTGCTGCAACGATTCCTGCCGTTGTATTTCCCCTGGCTGGCCATGTTCGACCTGCCTCTGCTGGTCACGATTTATTTCGGCATGGCCCGGCGCAACCAGATCAGCGGGCTGCTCACTGGCGGCGTGATCGGCTTGATGCAGGACAGTCTGACGCACCAGCCAATCGGTCTGTACGGAATTGCCAAGACGGTGGTGGGATACGGCGCCTCGTCACTCGGCGTCAAGATCGACGTGGAAAATCCCGGATCGCGCATGCTGGTGACGTTTGGGTTTTACCTGTTACACCAGGTCATCTACTTTGCGGTCGCCCGCGGGCTGGCAGGAGAGGTCATGTTCTGGCGGTGGGGCCATCAGGCGATCGCTGCTATTGCCAATGCGGCCCTGGGCCTGTTGTTGTACACGGCGTTGGACCGGCTGCGGCAGCGGACGTGACGACAGTCTGTCAGTCTGTCAGTCGGTCAATCGATCCGGACCACTATTTCGCTGTTTGCGACTGATAATGGCCGGAAGACTGAAAGACTGAAAGACCGAGAGACGAAGAAAAACCAGCAGCATCTAACCATTCAGAGTTGAACCATGCCGTTAGGACGCGACGACAAAGTACCGCAGCTCCGGCTCAACGCCGTTCAATACGGCATCCTCGGCATTTTCCTGATCCTGGTCTTTGGGCTGTGGCGCTTGCAGGTGGTCGGCACCGAATACTATTTGCAGTTAGCGGAAAAGAACCGCATCCGGAACGTTCCCATCCTGGCCCCCCGCGGCAAGATTCTCGACCGCGAAGGGCGGATCATCGTCGACAACTATCCTTCTTTTTCCGCGCTGCTGTTGCGCGATGCGTCGAAAAATGTCTGGACCGACCTGCCCGTCATCGCGGCCGGCCTGCACATGGATCCGGACGAGGTCCGGGATCGCGTCAAGAAGTTCTCCTTCACCCCGCAATACCAGCCGATTTTCCTGAAGGACGACATCACGCCGGATGAGCTGGCGTTCATCGAATCGCACCGCAATGAGCTCCCGGAACTGGACACCATCATGGCCAACCGCCGCCTCTATCCCAAGGGCGGGTTCATGGCCCATCTGGTGGGATACGTGGGCGAGGTCAGCGAGGACATGCTGAACTCCCCGCAGTGGGAGTTCTACAGCGCCGGCGACGTGGTGGGAAAGTCCGGCGTAGAACTATCGTATAACGACATATTGATGGGGAAGAATGGTTTCCGGCGGTCGCTGGTGAACAGCCGCGGCAAGGAGGTCGGCCGCCTCGATGAGACCCCCGCAGTCCCCGGCAAGCAGCTCAAGCTGACGGTGGATATCGACCTGCAAATTGCCGCCGAGGAAGCGCTCGGAGACAAAAATGGCGCCATCGTCGCCATGGATCCACGCAACGGCGAAATCCTGGCGATGGTGAGCCGTCCCACCTTCGACCCGAACTCGTTCGCGGTGCGGATCAAGAAAGCGGAATGGAACCGGCTGGTGACCGATGATGATCACCCCCTGCTGAACAAGGCCATCCAGGCGCAGCTGGCGCCGGGTTCAACGTTCAAGATCATCATGGCTACCGCCGGCCTGCAGGAAGGAATCGCACAGAGCATGCACGTCAATTGCACCGGCGGCGGCACTTTCTACGGGCGTTATTTCAAGTGCTGGATCACGGCCCAGCATTCCACGCACGGAATGGTGGAAATCAGCAAGGCCATTTACCAGTCCTGCGACACGTTCTTCTACACGCTGGCGGAAAAGCTCGGGATTGATCGCATCGCGAAGTACGCCACCGCTTTCGGCATGGGGCAGAAGACCGGGATCGACCTTCCCAACGAAGTCGCCGGCGTGATGCCGTCAGAACAGTGGAAGATCAAGAACTTCAAGCAGAAGTGGTACGCGGGCGAGACCATTTCGGTCGGCATTGGACAGGGAGCGGTGGCGGCCACGCCCATCCAACTCGCGCGCGCCGTTGGCGCCATCACCAGCGATGGCGTCCTGCGCCGCCCGCACGTGGTTTTCCCGGATGAGATGCCGGCGCAGCTCAAGCCGGCCGCGTTCCGGGAAAGCACCACGGTGCCCATCGACCCCAAGAATTGGGAGACGATTACTGATGCCATGTCGCTCGTGCCCTCGCCTGCCGGAACCGCGGGCAGCGCGCACCTGGACGGCATCGATTTCGCGGGCAAAACTGGCAGTGCACAGACCATGAGCAACGCGCTGGCGCAAAAGCTCGGCCACAAACACTCCGTCAAAGACAATGCCTGGTTCGTGGGCGTCACACCCCGGCGCAATCCTGAACTGGTGGTGGCGGTGCTCTTCGAAGGCGGCGAGCACGGGCAGTTCGCCGCCCGGCTGGCGGCGCAGGTCGTGAAAGCCTACGTGCTGAAGCAGCGAGCCAAAGAGACGAAGATGGCGGCAGCTGCGAAACACAATGCGGTTGAGCTGGCCGGTTTCTGGGGCATACCGGATCCCGATGGGCATGGCGGCGACGGCATGCGCGGCGCGCGCATTCATGTTGACCTGGATGCGACCAAGGCCCCGGTGGCGGCAGCGGTGATTCATTGAAACGTTACATCTCATTCCGCGATTTTGATTGGGTGTTGCTGGGATTCGTTCTGGCCATTTGCGCTGCCGGCATTCTTGAGATTTACAGCGCGACGGTGGGGACAAAGTTCGCGGGCGCGCACCTTCGCCAGGTGTACTGGATTTTGGGGGGCGTGTTCGTGATGTTTATCGTGAGCCGCATCAACTACCACGTTCTCCTGGACCAGGTACCATGGATGTACGTGATCTCGGTGGCGGCGTTGATGTCGGTGCTGTTGTTCGGTCAGAGGTACCTGGGAGCGAGGCGCTGGATCAAGATCGGCGGCGGCATCCACTTTCAGCCGTCCGAGTGGGTCAAGCTGATTCTGATTATCGCCGTCGCCAAGTACTTTTCCGATGTTCGAAAGCAGGACTGTACCATTTCCGATATCGTCAAAGCCGGCCTGCTGGTGGGCGTGCCCATGCTGCTGGTGCTCGCCCAGCCGGATCTGGGAACCGCATTGACCTACATGCCCATCGCGCTCATGGGCCTGTTTCTAGGCGGTCTCAGGTTCAAGCACGCGATGGCGATTCTGCTGTTGGGAGCGATGATGGCGCCCGTCGCCTGGCACGTCCTGAAACCCTACCAGCGCGACCGTCTGACCAGCTTCATGCAGCCGGAGGCCGATTATCACGGCTCGGGATACCAGGTCATACAATCACTAATCGCGGTAGGTTCAGGAGGGATTTGGGGCAAAGGGATTGGCCACGGCACGCAGATCCAGGGTTCATTTCTGCCGGTTCCGCAAACTGATTTTATCTTTGCGGCCTACGCCGAAGAACACGGATTTGTCGGTGCAATGGCGATCCTGCTGCTATACTTCATTGTGCTGATGCGACTGATCAACAACGCCCAAACGGCGCCGGATCGGTCGGGTACGTTCTTGGTCATGGGTGTGGTGGCGGTCTTGACCTTCCACATCCTGGTCAACGTCGGCATGGTGGTCGGTTTTATGCCCGTCACCGGAATACCGTTGCCGCTGATGAGTTATGGCGGCTCGTCTGTATTATTTACGTTCCTGGCGCTCGGCATTGTGATGAACATACGCATGCGCCGGTTCGTGAACTGAGAAGAGTATGGAATCCGCCTTTGCAGCCATGTCAATGGCGCAAGGGCGAACAGTTTTGAATACGATCGCCCCCTCGATACGGGGGTTTGCACCGGCCGCGTGAGGGGCCGGTACAGGATTGAGCCAGGCAGGGGACTGGAGCGGCACATCCGGGCTGCGACGACGCGCCGGGAAGCCTCCCGTACCCTGAACCAGCGCCGCGGGGCAGGTAACGGCGCCTTCGGATGACGCGCGGTCGGATCAACCGCAGCGTGGCCCGGAAGAGCGGTCACAAACCCCGTGTAGGTGCGCGAGGTGCTAAAGATTCCGAGTCTATTACAACGAATCGTGCTCGCATCTTGTGAGCGCCGTCCGACAACCGAGCCTTCCGCTTCCATCGCGGCGGGCCGGGGAGTGCCGGAAGGTTGCATCTTGACGCTCCGTCCTGCTGTCGCCCCTCGTTAGCTACAGGTGCTCGTCCCGCGCAAGCGGGAGTGGAGCAAGCATGTCGAAAGAGCTCTTTGTCTCCCTGACACCGCATGAAACCAAGGTTGCGGTCTCCGAGGATGACCAACTCACCGAAATTTATTACGAACGCGAAAACGAATACACCCTGGCCGGATCCATCTACAAAGGCCGGGTCACGCGCGTGCTTCCGGGCATGCAGTCCGCCTTTGTGGACATTGGCTTGGAGCGGGACGCGTTTCTCTACGTCTCCGATTTCTTCGAAATGGAAGACGAGCAGGACGAATTCGATCCGGTTAAGGTTGGCGGACCGCGTGCGGAATTCCGCGCCCCCGAGGAAGTGCAGCCGCACCTGATCGAACCGGAAGCGGAAACGCGGCCGTCTTCTCCGATTGTTTTTGAGGGATCGTTTGAAGGACCTTCGGACATGCCGCCTGCGGCCGAGCAAGGTGCCGCCGGGTCGGATTCCAACGAAGGCCCCTGGCGCGGGCGCGGCGGCCGGCGGCGCCGTGGACGCCGCGGCCGCGGCTTCCCGGAATCCAAGTTCGCGGCCCGCGACCAGGAATCTGGAGAATCCGAAGGCAACCGCGAGCCGCAGCCGGGCGGGTACCCGCCCATCATCTTGCCGGGTGAATCGATTTCCAAGTTTTCCCAGGCCGCCCCGCCGCCGCCGCCACAGATGTTGCCCGGCGAATCGTTGGCGAAATTTTCTCAGCCGCCAGGTCAGCCGGCCCCGCACGAAGAGCTGCCGCGCGCACAGGATCGAACCATGGAGCGTGAACGGCGTCCGGAGCGCGGATTCGATCGCGGCCGCGGACGGGAGCGCGATCGCGAGCAATCCTACGCTCCACCGCCGGGATACCAGCCGATCATTTTGCCCGGCGAATCGATCTCGAAGTATGCGCGCATGAAGCCATCGCAACCCGCGCAAGTCCTCGATGTGGAGCACGTTGAGTCGGCATCGGGTGAATCGTCGGAAGCCATGGCAATCGCGGCTGGGTCACACGACGAAGTCGCGGACCGCGAGCTGCCGCGCACCGAAGCGCATGCAGCCGAACCGCCGGTTATCGAGCCACCGGCGTTTCAGCAGGTTGGCGCCGAGACGCCGCTCCCGGGAGAGATTGAGGATCAGTCCAAGCATTCCGAACGCGAGCAGCGCTTAGATCGCATGAACACAGGTTTCTGTGGCGCAGAAGTCACAGCGGACGAAACCCACGCCGGAACGCAGCGCGAGGGATCACCAACACGAGAGGGCGGCGTTGAGGCTGCGCACGAGGACGATCAGCACGAATCTGCCGAAGCCCACGCCGAACACACCTTTTCCGCTTCGCCTTCGCAGACGGTCGAGCATGAAGAAATCGAAGAGGAAGAAGAGGCGGAGCTGCCCATTGTAGGCGAGCACCTCGAAGAAACCGACGACTACGAGGAACTGGAGGAGGAGACGCTGGAGCCGCATTCGATCCAAGCCGAGCGCAACGGCGACCTGGCCGAAGTTGGCGATGAATTGACCGAAGCCGTCGAGGAAGCGCAATCCGAAGCCGAAGCCGCCGAAGAGCTTGAAGAGGAGGAGAACGGCGACCAAGCGGAGTACGAGGCGGAGGCAGCCGGAGGCGAGGAAGAAACCGCCAACCGCGCTGAGCTTCGCGCCTCGGCCGGTACGGCGGGCTACCAGCAGCGGACCCAGCGTCCGCCGTTCGAGCGTCGCGGGCGAGGCCGTCGCGGCGGCCGTCGCATGCGCCAATTCCGTCCGGCACAACGGCAGCAGGCGATGATCTCCGACATGCTGAAGGAAGGCCAGGAGATCGTCGTCCAGATCGCCAAGGAACCCATCGGCAAGAAGGGCGCGCGCATTACCAGTCACATCGCGCTGCCCGGACGCTTCCTGGTGTACATGCCGACGGTGAACCACATTGGCGTCTCCCGCAAGATTTCCTCCGACGATGAGCGCCAGCGCTTGAAGCGCATTGTTATGGGCGAGCGCGACGTGCCCGGCCACGGCGGCTTCATCGTCCGCACCGCCGCGGAAAATGTTGCCGAAGACGAACTCAAGGCCGACATCCGCTTCCTCAAGAACCTGTGGAACGAAATCAAGAACCGCGCCGACAACAGCAAGGCTCCGGCGCTGATTTATCACGACCTTAACTTGGTGGAGCGCACGCTGCGCGACCAGCTCACCGAGGAATTCACCCACGTCTGGCTGGACAATGAGCAGGAGTACGAGCGCGTGCTGCGCTTCGTCAACCGCTTCCAGCCCAACCTTGTGCGCCGCGTCCGCCTGTATACCAAGGAGACACCGCTGTTCGACCAGTTCGGCATCCAGGAAGAAATCAACAAGGCGCTGAAATCGAAGGTGTGGCTGAAGAGCGGAGGCTACATCGTCATCAATCAGACCGAGGCGCTGGTTGCCATCGACGTGAATACCGGCAAGTACGTCGGCAAGACGTCGCGGCTGGAAGACACCATCGTGAAGACCAACGTCGATGCCATCAAGGAAATCGTGCGCCAGATCCGGCTGCGTGACCTGGGCGGCATCATTGTGATCGACTTCATCGACATGGATGAGCGCAAGAACCGGCAGAAGGTCATGCAAGCGCTCGAAGAAGCTTTGCGCGGCGACCGCGCGCCTTCGAAGGTCCTCCAGTTCAACGATTTCGGACTGGTGGCGATTACGCGCAAGCGCGTCAAGCACTCCCTGGAGCGCACGCTTGGGACCCCCTGCCCATACTGCACCGGCACTGGGCTGGTGAAATCAGTGGAGACGGTGTGCAACGAAATCTATGTCGAAATGAAGAAGATGCGCCGACACCTGGAAGGGACGGAGATCCTGCTGCGCGTTAATCCTGAGGTCGCCAAGGAACTGAAGGCCAATAACGCAAAGTGGCTGAACGATCTGGAGGAATTGACCGGCAAGAGCATTATCATCAAGCCCGACGCCACGCTGCATCAGGAGCAGTTTGACCTGTAGCTCTGACCTGGCAGCTCTCGGATATCAACTGCAGCGCGCTCGCAACTGGGCGCGCTTTTTCTCAACCGAAGGCGCGGATTTGACCCCTCCATGCGCTTCCCCTAACATCGGCGGGCGGTTATTGACTCGAATGCCCCGAACGACAGGAGTGAAGGCGTATGCACTATCACGATTCTGATGACATGAAAAAGTTGGGCGAGTTCAAACAACTGGTGCCGGCCGAATTTTCCGCGTTTGTAGAATTCGACAAGATTGTCGGTCGTGATGACAGCGCCATCCCGCGGAAATATCGTGAGTTGATCGCAATTGCGGTGGCATGCACAACCCAATGCCCTTATTGCCTCGACGTGCATACACGCGCCGCAAAGCGTGCCGGCGTTAGTCGCCAGGAAGTGGTCGAAGCGGCAATGTTGGCGGCCGCACTCCGGGCAGGCGCCGCCGTCACTCACGGCGCATTGGCGGTGAAGTTGTTCGACCAGGCTTAGGCAGCGGAGGGCGCCGAACCCCAAGTAATGCGCCGATGCGCGATGCAGGGGCCGGGTTCCCGGACCCCTGCTTCCCTGGTTATGAACCCGAAGGCGATGACTTCCGGTCTACTACCCTAGTGTTCCAATCAGGCAAAATTGCAGAACCCTAACGGGCAACACCCCTGCCCATTGGGTCATTTTTGGTTACCCCCCACAACAGCTGGTAGATACTCGTGAAGTTCAATTCCGGAAATTTCCAAACAACAGGCAAAACTACAGGACAACAACCAAAGTAGTTATTGACACACACCTGCTTAACACTGATATAAGGTGCAGCGCTCAACGATAACTCCCCCCGAGACAGCAGAGGAAATTCCTCTTGCAGGAGCTTCCTCTCCCCGTTCGGACACTGCCCGGGAACGACCGGGAGCGGGGTCCTGGCAGGGCCGCAATCGCCCGTAGGGGCAGAGCGCGACCAGGGTCGCTGTCATATTTTTGGAAAGGGCTTAGCGCTTTATGGCCGATTCGCGAGAAGTCATGAATATTCGCCAGGCCTCCCAGTACCTGGGCGTGAGTCCCGACACGCTCTACAAGTACGTCTACGAAGAAAAAATTCCGGCTTTCAAGCTGGGAAACCGCTGGCGCTTCAAGAAGTCGAAGCTCGACCAGTGGATGGAAGAGAAGAGCACCATGAGGGAGACTCGCGACAAGAAGAAGCCCAAGGCTGCGCGCATGGCGGCTGGGCAATAGGGGCGAACGCATGTTTGGATTGGGTGGAAGCAAGACCATCGTCGGGCTCGACATCGGCTCCAGTTGCATCAAGGCCGTCGAGCTGAAGCGGTCCCGCGGAGGGATCGAAGTTGCTCATCTGGGCGTGGAGCCGCTGGCCTCCGATGTGGTCGTGGATTCCATGATCATGGATTCCCCCTCGGTTTCCAGCGCCATCACCAAGCTATTCAACGACAACGGCATCAAGGCGCGCGCCGTGGCCACCAGCGTCAGCGGCCACTCCGTGATCGTCAAGCCGATCTCGATTCCGACCCGGTCGGAAAGCGAACTGGAAGACGACATCAAGACCGAGGCGGCGCAACATATCCCCTTCGACATCGACGTCGTCAATATCGACTATCAACTTCTCTCCGAGGACATGACCGGTCCGCAGATGGACATCATCCTGGTCGCAGTGAAGAAGGACAAGATCCTCAACTACACCAACGTGCTCAACATGGCGGGCAAGACCCCTGCCGTCGTCGACATCGACGCCTTCGCACTGCAGAACTGTTACGAGTACAACTACGAGCCCGCGCCGGGCACCACCGTGGCGCTGCTCAATATTGGCGCCAGCGTGATGAACATCAATATCGTCAAAGGCAGCAAGCCTCTGTTCACCCGCGACGTCAGCGTCGGCGGTCACCAGTACACCGACTCGCTGCAGAAGGAACTGGACCTCACCTTTGATGACGCCGAGTCGCTCAAACTGGGCCACAAAGTGGGCACCGTCAGCGAGGACGCCAAGGTTCCCATCCTGCAGCAGGTGACCGAGATCATCGTGCTGGAAATCCAGAAAACGTTCGATTTCTTCCGCGCCACTGCCGCCGGCGAGCATATCGAGCGCATTTACCTGGCCGGCGGTTCTTCCAAGGTCACAGGCCTGATGGAAGCGCTGCGCCAGGAATTTTCCCTACCGGTGGAAGTGCTGAATCCCTTCGCACGGATCAGCTACGCGGAGGGCACCTCCGCCGCCGATTTGATCGATCAGAACGCGGGACAACTCGCGGTTGCCGTGGGCTTGGCCCTGAGGAGCTTTGACGACTTATGATCCGCATAAACTTGTTGGGCGTAACTTCCGGGAAGAAGGGCAAGCGCGCCGCCGTCGCCGCCGCCACCACGACCGTCTCCGGCGGCGGCCCCAATATGCTGGTGGTGCTGCTGGTCATCACCGCTCTGGCCGCGGGCGGCAACTATTACTACTACTCGAGCCTGCAACGGGACGCCGCCAACCTCAAAATCAAGATGGAGGAGGCCAAGCGGGAAAATCAGCGCTTGGCCGACATCAAGGCCAAGTACATCGAACTGGAAAAACAGAAAGACATCTACGAGCGCCGGGTCAACGTGATTCATCAGCTGCAGGCCAACCAGTCTGGACCCGCCACCCTGCTGACCACCATCGGCGATACGGTGAACCGGACCGACGCGGTATGGCTGAACAGCATGAAAGATGACGGTGCCGCCATCAATCTGGACGGCATCGCGCTGAGTGTGGACGCGGTGGCGCAGTTGATGAAGAACCTGAAGGCGACCGGATATTTCAAGAACATCGAAATCAAGGAATCGTTTCAGGACGATGTGGTCAAGGACATGACCGCGTTTACCTTCACCCTGGTCTGCGAAAAGCAGCCTCAACAGAAGAGTTAGGGCGGCGAATATGGCGAAATTTTCAGAATTATCCTCGGCAGTACAACTGGGAATCGTGGTTGGCTTGGCGGTCCTGATCAGCGGCGCGGCCTACTGGTTCGTCTACCGCGACATGGACAATGCCAATCGGGCGATGCGGACTCAATTGAAGGCCAAGGAAGATGAGAACGCGGCCTTGCGTCCCTACGCGGACAAGAAAGCCGACATGGAGCGCAAGCTGGCCACGCTGAAGGACCAGTTGGAGCAGATGAAACGCATCGTCCCCGACGAGAAAGAAGCTCCTCAGTTCATGGAGATGGTCCAGGCCGAAGCGCGCAAGGCGGGCATAGAAGTGCGGCGTTACGCCGCCAAGGCGACCTCGCAGAAGGAATTCTTCACCGAGGTGCCGTTCGATGTCGAACTTGACGGTTCGTACTATTCGCTGCTGCGTTTCTTCGAGAATGTGGCGCATCTGGATCGCATCATCAACGTCTCGGGGCTGAAGATGGCTTCGCTGCGCAAAGCCGGCGAAGCCGGCGTCAAGAAGCAGTACCAGTACGCGCCCACCGAAACCGTGGCCGTAACCGCGGTCGCCACCACTTTCTTCAGCCGTGAAATTACGCCGGGGCCCAGCGCCTCGATGAAGTAGGGGAAGCCATGAAGGCTAGAACAATTGCTCTGATGTCGGTGATGGCAAGCAGCATGGTGGCGGCGCAAACCGCGCCTCCCAGTCAAATGGTCGCGCCCAATGCCAAACCTGCCGCTGCCAAGCCAATGACCCAGGTTAAACCGGCAGCACCGGCGGTGCATGTCGTCAAGCCTGCGGCTGCTCCGTCACCCATGCAGCCGAAGGCGAAAATGGCCGACCATGCCCCGTCCCAATCGCCGATGCAGCCCAAGGCGGTCGCCGTAAAAGTTAAGCCCGCCGCCATGCCCGCGACCGTGGCGGTCAAGAAAGCGGCGGTGAAGACACCCTCCGGTGTGGCCGTATCCAAGCGCGACCCGTTCACCAGTCCCATTCGCGAACAAGGATCGGTCGGGCCCACCTGCTCGGTCGGCAAGAAATGCCTTGCGATTAATGCCATGTCTCTGCGAGGCATCGTGAAATCGCAAGCCGGTATGATCGCCGTCGTCGAGAGTTCGACGCGCAAGATCAGCTACTTCCTCCGCGAAAACGATCCGGTGTTCAACGGCTACGTGGTCAGGATTACTGCCGACACGGTGGTGTTCCGTGAAAATGTTATGGATCGCCTTGGCAAGCAGAGCACGCGCGACGTCGTCATGAAGGTAGTTGCGCCCGTCGTTTAAAGTGGGAAAAAGTTTTTTCTGGAACTCGCAGTCGCAGTACCTCAGTTCGGCCGAACCGTAGGAGCAGTAACCGCCGTGGTTCCACGCTGCAGCTAATTGCGGCGCAGGCGAACGGTGGGGCTATTCTGCAAGCGTCGTAAGTTGTCGCACACGCTTTTGGACTTTTGTCCTGCGCGTGGGGAGATTCGAGATGAGGCTTAAGCAACTGCTGGGTGTTTTATTCCTGTTGCTCCTTGTGAGCACGATGGCGGCCGCCGCTGGCCCCCAACTCACCAGCGTCAATGTAACGGGCCAGGCCCAAACGTCCACCCTTGTCCTCCACGCGAGCGGCGCGTTCACCCACACTGAATATCGCCCGGTCGACAACATGCTGCTGGTGGATCTCACGGGCGTGCAAGCCGGCAGCCTGAAGGACACCAGCAAGGCTGTCGATCTGCCGGGTGTTGTCTCCTACCGTGTGCTGGGATATACCGGCAACCGCGGCAGCGAGGTAACTCGTCTGGAGATTACGCTCACTGCCGGCGCCGTGGTCAATGTTTCCGAGATCGCCGGCGGACTTCAGGTGCGAGTGAGCACAGGTGACGCCCCGCAGCAAGCCAATCCGGTTCCTGCCGCTATGAAGACGGCGGAACCGGCCAAGCCCGCGCACGCGGTCGTCGCGAGCACCGGGCCGGTGATGGTGCGGAATATCGCGGTTACGCGCGGCCAGGGCGGCATTCAGGTTGAGATCTCCGCCAGCGCCCCGCTTACCCCGAAGACGCTGACGCTAACGGATCCGGATCGAGTCGTGGTCGACCTGCCCAATGCCATTCCGACCGGACATCCGCGTTCGATCGTGGTCAACGGCGCCGACATCAAGTCGGTGCGCATGGGACAATTTCAGCAAGACCCGCCCGTGACGCGGGTCGTGGTCGACCTTGCCGGCGCTCGCGAGTTCGATATTATGCCCGTCGGCAACAAGCTGGTTCTGAAGGTCAGGCCGGAACCGTCGGCGGTTGTAGCACAGGCTCAGATGACGATTCATACCCCGGCGAGGCCATCGCTTGCGGGCATGGTTGTTCCCGCCGCGATGACGTCGGAATCGCCCAAGCCGCAGATCATCGCGGCCGCCATGACTACGACCGAACCGTCGAAGCCGCAAGCGGCGGCTGAGGTGGTTGCGGTCCAACCAAGCTTCGTGGTCAAACCGGAGACACCCGAAACTGATACCCAGGCCCAAACCGAAACCAAAGCACAAACTGAAACTGCCGCTCAGCTCCTGGCCAAGAGCAGTTCGCCGCAGGTCTCTGACCCCAGCGTGCTGCCTCCCGCCAGCGGCGCGCCGGCGACCAACTTGGCAGCTCAGCAGCAACAGCAGATGCAACGTGCGGCGCAAGCGCCCGCCCAACCTGGCCAGCGCTATACCGGCGAACCCATTTCGGTGAACCTGAAGGATGTTGACCTGAAGGATTTCTTCCGCCTGATCCACGAAATCAGCGGGCTCAACATCGTGCTGGATCCCAATGTGCGTGGCAGCTTGACCCTCGTGCTGGACGATGTGCCGTGGGATCAGGCTCTCGACATCGTTCTGCAGAACAACGGGCTGGACCGGCGTTTAGAAGGCAACGTGCTCCGCATCGCAACCCGGGACACCTTCACCAACGAGGCCGAGTCGCGCCGCAAGCAAGCCGAAGCGCAGGCCCTGGCCGTGGACAAGGTCCAGGTAACGCACTTCCTCAGCTACGCTCACGCCCAGGATGTAATGCCGATCGTCAAGAAGTTCCTCTCGGCGCGTGGCGATGTTGTCGCCGATCCGCGCACCAATGCGTTGATCATCACCGACATTCCCAGCACCATTCCTGAGGTCCAGCGCCTGCTCGGACAACTGGACCGCAAGACGCAGGAAGTTGAAATCGAAGCCCGCGTCGTCTCGGCTACTCGTAACTTTGCGCGTGACATCGGTGTACAGCTTGGATTTGCCTGGGGTAACACTCCCACGGCAGTCGGCGGCGCGACGGCGGTCGGAACCAGTCCGCTCCTCGTCGCCATCCCGAGCCCAACCTACTTCACCACTGGCAATGCGATTCCGCTGTTCTCAAACCTGGGCGCTGTAGGTCCGACCTCCGGCTTCAGCGTGTCGAACGCGACCAACAATTACCGCGTCGACACCATCCTCACCATGGCCGAGAGCCGCGGCCTGTTGAAGATTCTGTCGCGGCCGCGGGTGGTGACCCAGAACAACATTGGCGCCACCGTGAAGCAGGGCGTGAAGATTCCGGTGGTAACCGCGGCGCAGTTGGGCGGCCCGCCGACCACGACGTATGTTGACGCCGAACTGCGGTTGCAGGTGACTCCGCAAATCACGGTGGAGAACACCATCTTCTTGAACGTGGATGTGGAGAATACCTCGCCCGACTTTGGCCACCAGGTGCAAGGCAATCCCACACTGCTCACGCAACAGGCCACCACGCAGGTGTTGGTGACGGA
The DNA here is from genome assembly GCA_035691485.1 of Terriglobales bacterium. Taxonomy (NCBI): domain Bacteria; kingdom Pseudomonadati; phylum Acidobacteriota; class Terriglobia; order Terriglobales; species Terriglobales bacterium. The sequence goes on along the minus strand of DASSIZ010000047.1, from coordinate 56,995 downwards.
CGGCGGCACGGTGGTCATCGGCGGTGTCATCCAGACGCAAAACTCGGTGTCTGTGACCCAGGTGCCTCTCCTGGGCGACATTCCGGTCCTCGGCAACCTCTTCAAGCGTCGGAGCGTTTCCACTCAGACGCAGGAGTTGATCTTCTTTATCACTCCCAAGATCGTGCAGACATAGTCGGCAAACCAATCACCTAACCAGGAGCCCCCGGCTGGTTCGGGGGCTTCGCTTTTGTTGCCCAAAGTGTCCGGTTGCGATCGCGAAAAGCCGTCATGAAGTGAATCTAAAGCTACCATCCATTCTGATACTCTTCCCTTGATGGACTACCTCGGCCGCCAGTCTGCCGTAGAAGCGCACCTGGAGAAACTTCACCTCGACGCCTTTCTCACTACCCATCCCGCCAATGTTCGCTACCTGTGTGGCTTTGCCGGAAGCGCCGGGGCGCTGCTCCTGCATGACGGCCGGCCGGCCTTTTTCACCGACGGGCGGTACACAGCGCAGGCGCGAGAGCAGGTTGCGCATGCTGGCGTTTTCATCAGCAAGGGATCACCGCTGCTCGCCGCCGCCCAATTTGCCGGGAAAAGGGGGTTGCGCGCCCTCGGAGTTGAGCGCGATCACGTCACCCTCGGCATGCACGCCGCGCTTCGCACCGCGCTGGGCGCTGCAACGCGGCTGCGCGGCGTTTCCGGGGTGGTGGAAAAGCTGCGGATGATCAAGGACTCCGAGGAGGTCGCCCTCATTCGCGATGCCGTGAATCTCGGCGCCAGCTTGCTGGACGTCGCACTGAAGTCAATTCGTCCAGGCATCGCTGAAGCGGAGGTTGCAGCGCAAATTGAATTCGCTGCGCGACGTGCCGGGGCGGAGGCCATGTCGTTTGAAACGATCGTCGCTGCCGGCGTACGTTCCGGCATGCCGCACGGCATTGCTTCCGCTCTTCCCATTCCAGCGCGCGGATTCGTCGTCTTGGATTTCGGTGTTATACTCCACGGTTATTGTTCGGACATGACTCGCACTGTGCATGTCGGCAAAGCGTCCGCCGGCGCGCGCAGGATGTATAACTCGGTGCTTGAGGCGCAGCAGTCGGCGGTCAATGCGGTGCGCGCCGGTACCTTGTGTGGACAGGTCGATCAGGCTGCTCGATCTAGGCTGCGTAGCGCCGGATTGGCGAGACATTTCACGCATTCCACCGGTCACGGCGTGGGATTGGAAATCCACGAACCGCCGCGTATCGGCCGAGGGCAGCGGGAACCGCTGCAGGCCGGCATGATGATCACCATCGAACCCGGTGTCTACGTGGACGGCAAAGGCGGCGTTCGCATTGAAGACATGGTCCTGGTGACCGGCGGCGGCTGCGAGGTTCTTACGCCTGCCCCCAAAGATTTTATCGAGCTGTGAGTCGGGCCGGACGAACCAATTCATATGAATCAGAAAGAACTGAAAGAACTCATCGAATTCATAATCGAGAAGGACATCGCCGAATTTGAGTTGGAGCGCGGCGACGTTAAGTTACGTGTCAGGCGTGGTGGCGCCGAACCGCAAGTGGCGGTCGATCCACGTTTTTTTGTTGCTCCACAACCGCAGCCGGTGGCGCAGGCTGCTTCCGCCGCCCCTGCGACTACCGCTCCTGCTTCTCCAGCTTCCGCCTCTCCGCCGGCTGCCACCACGGCGGAGGTCGCCGAGGAGGCGGGGCTGCACATCGTTCGGTCGCCCATCGTAGGCACCTTTTATGAGGCTGCCTCACCGGGAGCGCCTCCGTTCGTCAAGCCGGGCGATACCGTTGCCGTGGGCCAGGTGCTGTGCATCATCGAGGCGATGAAGCTGATGAACGAAATTGAATCGGACTTCGCCGGCGAACTGGTGAACCGCTATGTCAGCAATGCGCAACCGGTGGAATACGGCCAGCCGCTGTTCGCCATTCGCACGCAGTGAAGTCTCTTAGTCGGTCCGTCTCTCAGTCGTAGAGTTTCTCGGCAAGCGTCTACATGGCTGAAGGACTAACGGACCGACAGACTCTGAAACTGAAATTGAAACTGAAACTTGTTTAAGAAAATCCTCATCGCCAATCGCGGGGAAATTGCGCTCCGTGTCATCTGCGCCTGCAAGGAACTCGGCATTCGCGCCGTGGCCATCTATAGCGATGCCGATCGCAACTCGCTGCACGTGCGCTTTGCCGACGAGGCTATCTGCATCGGTCCTCCCCGCCTGAGCGAGAGCTATCTCAACATCCCAGCCGTCATCAGTGCCGCCGAGATCGCCAATGTGGACGCGATCCATCCCGGCTATGGCCTGCTGAGCGAAAATGCCAATTTCGCCGAGGTCTGCGAAACCTGCGGCATCAAGTTCATCGGGCCGCCGCCGGAGATCACCCGTCTGATGGGCGAAAAAGAAAAAGCGCGTCAGGCGATGAAGCAAGCCGGCGTGCCCATCCTCCCCGGTTCCGAGGGCGTCGTCCAGTCAGCCGGTGAAGCGGCCGAGTGGGTACGGGAAGTCGGGTTCCCGGTCATCGTGAAAGCCTCCGCAGGTGGCGGCGGTCGCGGCATGCGCGTCATCCGCAGCGAGGAGGAGATTCCCAATCTCTTTCAGGCGGCGCAATCGGAGGCGGCGGCCGCGTTCGGCAATGGCGACCTCTACATGGAGAAGTTCATCGAGCGCCCGCGGCATATCGAGTTCCAGATCCTCGCCGACCAGTACCGTAACGTCATTTCCCTGGGCGAACGTGAATGTTCCATCCAGCGCCGCCACCAGAAGTTGCTGGAAGAGTCTCCCTCCGCCGTGGTCACGCCCGAGCTGCGCGCGCGCATGGCCAAGATACTGTCGGAAACGCTGGCGAAGATCGGGTACGTGAATGCCGGCACGGTCGAGTTCCTTATGGACGAGGACGGCAGCCTGCACTTCATCGAGATGAACACGCGCATCCAGGTGGAGCACGCGGTCACAGAAATGGTGACCGACGTTGATCTGGTCAAAAGCCAGATCCGGCTCGCCATGGGAGAACGTCTCGAGAAGGTTTTGAACGGCCCCGTCGCAACCCGCGGCCACGCTATCGAGTGCCGCATCAATGCCGAGCATCCGGAGAAGTTCACCCCGTCGGCGGGAAAGATCACGACCTTCAATCCGCCGGGCGGAACCGGGGTCCGTGTTGACACCGCTGCCTATGCCGAATCCGTCGTGCCGCCGTACTACGATTCACTGATCGCTAAGTTGGTCGCTCGCGGACGGGATCGCGAAGAGGCTATTTCCCGTATGTCGCGCGCCCTCGAGATGTTCATTATCGAGGGCATCCACACTTCCATTCCGCTGCACCGCCGCATTCTGGCCCATCCCGATTTTCGCGCCGGCCGCACCGATACCAAGTTTATGGAACGCTTGCTGGCTCCGCCCAAGGCCGCCGGCTCACAATGACCAGCCACGATCCATCTCTGTCTTCGCCGATCGGAATCCTTAGAACCGCCGCTTTTCCAAAGCTCTATGCAATTCTGGACGCATTCTGTTTTCCCGGTGATCGCGAACTCTTCCAATTTGCCGAAGATGTGCTCGCCGCAGGTGTTACGCTCTTGCAATACCGCAATAAAAATGGCAGTCCGCGACAGATGCTGTCGCAGGCGCGAGAGTTGCGCCGCATCGCCGGCAATCGCGCGCGCCTCATTATGAATGACCGTGCCGATCTTTGCCTCGCTGCCGCTTTCGATGGCGTCCATGTCGGCCAGGACGATCTTCCCCCGCCGGCCGTCAGGAGGATCGTCCAAATCCAGCTCTGGATGGGCGTTTCCACCCATAACGTGGACCAGCTTCGGGCCGCGGACCAAACCGACGCCGACTACCTCGCCATCGGTCCGGTCTTCGCGACCCGCAGCAAGGCCAAGCCTGACCCTGTCGTCGGCCTCGAGGGCGTGCGCTCGGCACGGTCGCTGACCCGCAAACCGCTGGTCGCCATCGGGGGAATCACGCGACAGAATGCAACTTCCGTGCTCCAGGCCGGTGCCGACTCTGTCGCCGTCATTTCCGATCTGTTGGGGGACCCACGCCGTGCCGTGGGAGAATTCCTCCGCTTCCCCTACTGACCACAGGGCGGTTAACTGTTGTGGGTACCGCCCAAGCGAGAACCAATCGCCGGCCACCGGGCCGGTATATCATTCGTCGCAATACGGAAGAAGCCGCTTAACAAGGTACTTCGCGGCTGGCGGGACTACGATCCTGAGGAACCGCTGCGCAAGACCGGTTGGGCGGAAGCGCTGGAAACCCCGCGTAAATAGGCACTTTAGTGGACTTTTGTTATTTGCAGGCGGTGGCCCAAGCGGTGTAAATTCTTGCTCAGTTCAAGGAGCTGCGTGACCCCTCAAATCGGCACGGCAAGCCGTCCCACCGCTCCCGCCCAAGACCAGGAACTCGTCAAGGGTCTTGGCCTGACCAGCGCCACCACTCTTGTCATGGGCTCCATGATCGGCTCGGGAATCTTCATCGTTTCCGCCGACATTGCCCGCCTCGTCAATTCCCCCGTCCTGCTGATAGCCGCCTGGGTCGTCACCGGGTTCATGACCGTGGTCGGCGCGCTCTGCTACGGCGAGCTGGCGGCCATGATGCCCAAGGCGGGAGGCCAGTATGTATTCCTGCGGGATTCCCTCGGGCCACTATGGGGCTTTCTCTACGGCTGGACCTTTTTTCTCGTGATCCAGTGCGGCACCATCGCCGCTGTCGGCGTGGCGTTCGGAAAGTTCCTGGGCGTGTTCTTCCCGTCCGTTTCTTCTACGCACTGGATCCTCCACTTCTGGAAAGCGCCCGCTCTGCATGTTGGCCCCATGGTTCTGGGCAACATGGACGTCGGCCTGAACACCGCCAACCTCGCCGGCATCATCATCATTGTTTTGCTATCGATCGTGAATGTTTTCGGCGTACGCACCGGGGCGATGGTGCAGAACGTTTTCACCTTCGCCAAGGTGGCGGCGTTATTGGGCCTGGTTCTTCTCGGCCTGTTCGTCGGCGGCAATGCGGTCGCCAGCGCCGCCAACTTCGGCCCCGAATTCTGGCGTCACTTCAGTTGGAGCGCCCGTTTCCCGGTGGAAGTTGGGGTTGGCGGCCCGATCGCGATGGTCAGCGTGCTGAAGATTCTCGCCGTCGCGCAGGTCGGCTCGTTGTTTTCCGCCGACGCATGGAACAACGTGACCTTCACCGCCGCCGAGGTCCGCAATCCCAGCCGCAACCTGCCGCTGTCGCTGGCCATGGGAACCGGCATCGTGATTTTGCTCTACATTGCGGCGAATTTCGCCTATCTCTCGGTCCTGCCGCTGCATGGTGACCCCAACGGCGCCACGGTCTTCGCGCGCGGCATCCAGTACGCCGCCGAAGACCGCGTCGGCACCGCTGCGCTGCAAGGCATCTTCGGCAGCGCGGGCGCGGCCATGATGGCGGCCGCCATCCTCGTGTCAACTTTCGGTTGCAACAACGGCCTCATCCTCGCCGGGGCGCGCGTGTATTACGCCATGGCTAAGGATGGCCTCTTCTTCCGCGGCGTCGCCCGCCTGCACCCCACGTATAAGACTCCGGCGGTATCTCTGATGGTGCAGATGGTCTGGTGCTCCATCCTGTGCCTCTCCGGGACCTACGGCCAGTTGCTCGACTACATCATCTTCGCGGTGCTTGTGTTCTATATTCTTACCATCCTCGGCCTGTTTGTTCTGCGAACCAAGCTGCCGGACGCGCCCCGTCCCTATCGCGCCATCGGCTACCCGGTCTTACCCGCCATTTACATTGTGATGGCCCTCTTTATTGATATAGTGCTGCTGCGCTACAAGCCCCAGTACACCTGGCCGGGGCTGATTATTGTTCTGGTGGGGATTCCCGTGTATTTCGTGTGGTCCCGAAGAAATCAGCAATCCATCGCCTCGTCGTAGGAGCATGACAATCGAATGTCCAACCTTCTGAAAACCAAGTCGCTCGACGTGCTTATGACGGAAGCTCACGAAACCGGTGAGCACAGTCTAAAGCGCGCCCTCGGGCCGATTAACCTCATCACCCTCGGCATCGGCGCCATCATCGGCGCCGGCATCTTCGTGCTGACCGGCCAAGCCGCCGCGCAGTACGCAGGTCCGGCCATCATGCTCTCGTACGTTCTGGCAGGACTCGGCTGTGTGTTCGCCGGACTGTGTTATGCCGAGTTTGCTTCCATGATCCCCATCGCGGGCTCCGCCTACACCTACGGCTACGCGACCTTGGGCGAGATCTTCGCTTGGATCATCGGCTGGGACCTCATCCTGGAGTACGCCTTTGGCGCGGCCACCGTTGCTTCCGGCTGGAGCAGCACGCTGGTCGCATTCCTCCAGGACTATGGAATTAACCTGCCACCGCAGATCTGCGACACGCCCGGTACGGTGTGGGTGAAGTATGCAACACCGCCGGCCACCGTGCCTTACTGGCAGCCGCTGAGCACGGTCGAAAAGGTCCTCACCGGCGCCCACATCGACTGGCACACGCTGCCGCATGCCACCGCAGCGTTCAATCTTGTCGCGTTCCTGGCGATCATCGCGGTGACTGCCATACTCATCGTCGGCATCAAGGAATCGGCGAACTTCAACACAACGATCGTTTTCGTGAAGTTGATTGCCGTCATCACCTTCATCATCGTCGCCGGCATGTACGTGATGAGCCATCGCGCCGAGGCGGCTGCGAACTGGTCTATCTTCATCCCGCCCAATGCTGGCCACTACGGCGCGTACGGATGGTCGGGTATAGCGCGAGCCGCCGGCGTGGTGTTCTTTGCCTACATTGGGTTCGACGCGGTGTCCACGGCAGCGCAGGAAGCGAAAAACCCGCAAAAGGACATGCCCATCGGCATCCTTGGTTCGCTGATCATCTGCACCGTCCTTTACCTGTTGGTTTCCGGTCTTCTCACCGCCACCGTCCACTATTCGCAGCTCAACATTGGCGCGCCGGTCTCGCTGGCCATCCGCCATACGGGCGTGAAGTGGGGCAGTTACGTGGTGAACGCTGGCGCACTCGCCGGCTTGAGTACGGTGATGTTGGTCATGTTGCTGGGCCAGTCGCGTGTGTTCTATTCCATGGCGCACGATGGTCTGCTATGGAAGTGGGCTGGAGAAATCCATCCAAAATTCCGCACCCCGTGGAAATCGACGGCGATCACAGGTCTCTGCGTTGCGGTCATAGGCTCGCTGGTTCCAATTGGTGACCTGGGCGAAATGGTGTCCATTGGCACCCTGATGGCATTCGTGATTGTCTGTGCCGGTATCTGGACCATGCGCAAGAAGCGCCCAGATGCTCCGCGCCCGTTCCGGACGCCGTGGGTTCCCTTGGTTCCGATCATGGGGATCATCATCTCGCTGCTCATGATGGTGTCGCTGAACACTGCAACCTGGATCCGCTTGTTCGTCTGGCTCATCATCGGCATGATCGTCTACTTCACCTACGGCCGTAAGCACAGCAAGGTCCAACTGGCCGGCAGCGAGCCCGAGAAGAAACCTAAGCCGGGAACCGTCATGGCGGATTAGTTTCTCGATTCGTCGCCCATTGGTTGCAACAAGCCCTTCGCCTCGGCGAGGGGCTTGTTGTTAATTGCCGGATTGAATAGTTGCCGATTCGGCAATTCCGCAGTTCGGCAATGCCTCAATTTGTTCTACACTCAGCAGCCGCATCCCACATGAAAGCCATCCGCAATCTCAAGCTCGTCGCGCTCGCCCTCGCCGTGCTCTTCGGACTCGGCACCGCGGGCTTCCACGTCATGGAAGGCTGGACGTGGTTCGACAGCTTCTACATGGTCCTGATCACGGTCACCACCATTGGGTACTCGGAAGTCCACCCGCTCTCGCATTCCGGTGAGGTTTTCAACGTATTCATCATCATCATCGGTGTCGGCCTGGTGTTTCTGTTGATCGGGGTTGTGGCACAGGCTTTGCTAGAATTCGAGCTCACGCAGTTCTTTGGAAGGCGGCGCATGGAACGCGAGATCGACCGCCTCAGCGGTCACTTCATCATCTGCGGCGCCGGACGCGTCGGGCGCAGCACCGCGCGCGAACTGGCGCGCAAGCCCGCGCCTTTTGTCATCATCGAAAATGCGGACACGAAAATGGAACGCCTTCCGCCCGAGTGGCTGGTCATTCGAGGTGATGCCACGCAGGAAGCTACTCTTCGCCAAGCGCAAATCGAGCGCGCCCGCGGCCTGGTTGCGGCGACGACAACGGATGCCACCAACATCTACATCGTGCTCACCGCGCGCGGCTTGAACCCGGAGCTCAAGATCATTGCCCGCGCCAGCGAGGAGGATGCCGAGAAGCACCTGAAGACCGCCGGCGCCGACTCCGTCATATCGCCCTATCACTTTGCCGGTCATCGCATCGCGCAGTCCTTCTTGCGTCCGCATGTGCTCGACTTCATCGACTCCGCCACCGTGCGTCTTGGTGTAGACCTGGAAATCGCGGAGATTGAGGTCGGCGCGCGTTCGCGCTACGTCGGGCAGACGTTTCGGACCTCAAAAATGCGCAGCGATACCGGCATCATTGTGCTGGCCGTCAAGCGCGACGGTTCCATGCGCTTCAATCCCGCGCCCGATGACCGTATCGAAGCCGGCGATACCCTCATCGCCATGGGGGAACCGGCGGGCCTGCGCAAGCTGGAGGAAGCCGCAGGAGTCGCAAGCTAAGTCTCAAGTTTACGTTTCACATTGTCGAAATCTCGTCCAAAATCCTCACGACGTGAAACGTGAAACGCGAAACGTGAAACTTTCATGAAAGTCACGACTTCGGCCGAAATGCGCGACATCGATCGCCTCACCAGCGAGCGCTACGGCGTCCCCTCTCTCACGCTCATGGAGAACGCGGGTACCCACGTCGCCAATTATGTGCTGCGCCGATACCCGCGAGCAGAGCGGGTCTGCATCGTCTGCGGCAAAGGCAACAACGGCGGCGATGGCTACGTGGCTGCTCGCAAGCTTCACGAAGCGGGAAAGAAAGTGCAGGTCCTGCTCCTCGGCGATCCGGCGGCAGTCAAAGGTGACGCGGCAGTAATGCTGAAGCGACTTCCGGTCGCCCCCATCCTCATCCGAAATGAGGAGGAGCTGAACGAAGTTGGAGCGCGCTCGCCCTCGAGCGCGGCGGGAGAAATTGGAGCGCGCTCGCCCTCGAACACGATGGGGAACGTTGGAGCGCGCTCGCCCTCGAGCGCGTTGAATGACTGCGACCTTATCCTCGACGCCATCCTTGGCACCGGATTCAAACCTCCCGTCACCGGCCTCTTCGCCGCCGCCATTGAAAGGATCAACGCGTCCACCCTACCGGTGTTTGCCGTTGACATCCCCTCCGGCGCCAGTGCCGACGCGTTCGCGCCCGAATCCCATCTTCGAAGTCGCGCCGACGCCATCGTCACCTTTACCGCCCCGCGTCCAGCGCACGTTTTCGGCGATCTCACTCGCGATGAGATTGTCGTCGGCCAGATTGGCTCCCCGCCGGAAGCAATTCAATCGCAATTGAATCTCGACGTCATCGCCTGGCCCGACATCGCGCCCTGCTTCGCACCGCGCGCCGTTGACGCTAACAAGGGCAGCTTCGGGCACGTGCTGACCATCGGCGGATCCTTAGGAAAGTCGGGTGCCGCGGCGATGGCGGGCATGGCGGCCCTTCGCGCCGGAGCAGGCCTCTCGACCGTCGCCACCCCCCGCTCCGTGCTGCCTTCGGTCGCCGGCTTCGCCGCCGAACTCATGACCGAGCCGCTGGCCGAAACCGAAGCCGGCACTATCTCGCTGTCCGCCGTCGAGTACGGCCGTCTCGACGCCATTATGCAGGGCAAGACCGTGCTTGCCCTTGGCCCGGGAATCTCGCGCCACGCCGACACTATTCAGTTCATTCGCGCGATCGTGGACAAGTATCCGCAGCCGCTGGTGATTGACGCCGACGGCCTGAACGCATTCCAAGGCATGACCGACCGCCTCCATGGCCGGTCCCGTCCGCTGGTTCTGACGCCCCATCCCGGCGAAATGGCGCGTCTGACGGGACTTTCAACGAAAGAAGTGCAGCAGGATCGCATTGGCGTGGCGCGTTCATTCGCGTCCGGTCACCAATGCATTGTTGTGCTCAAGGGACATCGCACGCTCGTGGCTGAGCCGGACGGCCATGTCTGGGTCAACATGACCGGCAATCCCGGAATGGCCACCGGCGGCACCGGCGACGTGCTCACCGGTCTGATCGCCGGCATGATTGCCCAGTTCCCAAACAATCTGATGCGCGCCGTCTGTGCCGCAGTCTGGCTCCACGGGTACGCCGGCGATCGCGCCATCTGCAACGACTCGTCCGAGCAGGCCCTCACCGCGACCGATCTTCTGGAAAACGCGTACGTGAGTGAATCGATGTGGTGGCGGATGAATGAAGATTCTTTCGTCAGCATTCAAGACATAGCCGGACTGCGTCGTAGGTTGGAATAATTCATCCGGTGTTTTGTCATCCCGAGCGAGGGCGAATGCCCGAGTCGAGGGACCCCGCGTTCGTTCGCATCTGCAATGCCGCCGACACGCATTTCAACGCGACATTTTTCATTCTGACGTCTTAATTCGTCATTTCCCGTTCCTCCGTGCCCTCTGTGGTTAAATGAATTTGAAATGGCCACCTCAGAATTCACCACCCACTCCGCCGATGAGACCATCCAGTGTGGCCGCCATCTCGCGCGCGAGCTAAAGCCGCCGCGGCTGGTGATCCTGCGCGGCGATCTGGGTGCAGGGAAGACCACGTTGGTGAAGGGAATTGCCGAGGGCTTTCAGGCCGCTTCGCAGGAGGATGTCACCAGTCCCACCTTCACCCTCATCCACGAATATCACGGTCCTGAGGTCAACGTCTTTCACATCGATCTTTACCGCATCGACACCGAGCGCGAACTGGAGACGCTCGGCCTCGACGACCTCTACGGCGATGCCAATGTCCTGTTGATCGAATGGGGGAACAAGTTTCCGCGCCTGGGACGCGACCGGCACGTAGACGTCAGCGTGAAGCGCTTGGGCGAGAACAAGCGCCGCATCCGCGTCAGCGGTTTATAGCTTGGTGATACAGACGCAGGCAGTACTGCGGAATCTGATATTCGTGCGCTATCGCCGCGCCAATGGCCAACGCAAAGGCAGCAAACAAGATGAACCGTTCCCGGCGGCTACGCATGTAAGCAAGGATAATCCGGTACTTGCGTAAAGTAAAAAGCAGCCTTGCCTTACCCCTCTCAACTTTCAGAACCCCATGATGTTGTACCCGCAATCCACGTAGAGCGTTTCCCCGGTCACGCCGGTCGAAAGATCGGATGCCAGGAACAGCGCAGCCTTTCCGACCTCATCCGGTTCGATGTTTCGTCCCAGCGGCGCGCGCTCCGCGTGTCCCTTCAGCATGTCGCCCAAGCCGGCAATGCCTCGCGCCGCCAGCGTCTTGATGGGCCCCGCGGATATGGCGTTGACGCGAATCCTGTCTTTCCCCAGGTCCGCGGCCAGGTAACGCACCGTGGCTTCCAGCGCCGCTTTTGCCACCCCCATGACGTTGTAATTGGGCACGACCTTTTCCGCCCCGTAATAAGTCAGCGTCATGATGCTGCCGCCGTCGGTCATCAGCGGCGCGGCAGCCCGCGCCAGCGCGATCAGTGAATACACGCTGACGTCGTGCGCGATCCGGAATCCCTCGCGCGAGGTCTCGCGAAACGGCCGACTGAGCTCGGCGGCGGGCGCAAATGCGATGCTGTGTACCAGCACGTCCAGCTTCCCGTAGCGGTCTTTCAGTTGCTGAAACAGGCGCTCGACTTCGCCCTCGTTCGCCACGTCGCACTGGAACCCTTCCGTTCCGGGCAGCGACTCCACCAGGTCCTTGGCCTCCAGCGCCAGCCGTTCATTCTGGTAGGTAAGCGCCAGGCGCGCTCCGGCCCCGTGCAGGTGCCGCGCGATGGCCCACGCGATGCTGCGTTTGTTGGCGACTCCGAAAACTACCGCGGTGCGTCCTTCGAGCAGGGTTGCCATACGTCTCCCCGGCTGTGGATTCAAATCGAAGAGAATAGCAGGTTGACCTTCGATGGTCGATGCCCGGCTTGTCGGCCCAGAGCCGTCTTCAAAACTGCGGCATCTATATATGTTAGCCTGTACTGGAAATCTGCTCCGGCCTTGTTTGCGCCGGGCCTACCGGGGATCCGCACAACCTTGTTTAACGCCATAGCAGCCAAGATTTTCGGCACCAAGAACGAGCGCGAGGTCAAGCGCCTCCTGCCTTCGGTCGAGCAGATCAACGCGCTCGAACCGCAGATGCAGGCGCTCACCGACGCCCAATTGCGTGCCAAAACCGACGAGTTCCGCCGCCGCCTCGCCGAGCGGGTCAAAGACATCGAGGACGACGAAGAACGCCGCGCCGCGGAAAATCAATTCCTCGACGAGATCCTGCCGGAAGCCTTCGCCGTGGTTCGCGAAGCAGGCCGACGCGTGCTCAACATGCGTCATTTCGACGTGCAGTTGATTGGCGGCATGGTGCTTCACTCCGGGCGTATCTCGGAGATGAAGACCGGCGAGGGTAAAACGCTTGTCGCAACCCTCCCCGTGTACCTCAACTCGATTCCTGGACGCGGCGTCCACGTGGTCACCGTCAACGACTACCTCGCCAAGCGCGACTCGGAGTGGATGGGCAAGATTTACAACTTCCTCGGTCTCTCCGTCGGCGTCATCGTCCACGACCTCGATGATGAGGAGCGCCGCGCTGCCTATGCGGCGGACTGCACCTACGGAACCAACAACGAGTTTGGCTTCGATTACCTGCGCGACAACATGAAGTTCGATCTGCGCGAGTGCGTCCAGCGGGGGCATAACTTCGGCATCGTCGACGAAGTCGACTCCATCCTCATCGACGAAGCGCGCACTCCGCTCATTATCAGTGGCGCCAGCGAAGAGTCCACCGACAAGTATTACAAGGTCAACAAGATCATTCCCAAGCTCGAGAAGGGCGAAGAAATCGATACCGCTCCCGGCGAACCTAAGCAGCTTACCGGGGATTACGTCGTGGACGAGAAGCACAAGACCATCACGATCAGCGACGAAGGATGGGAGAAGGTCGAAAAGCTGCTCGGCATCACCAACATCGCCGATCCGGAGAATTGGGACCTCAAGCACCACGTTGAAACCGCCGTCAAAGCCCACGCTCTCTACCGGCGCGATGTCGAGTACGTCGTAAAAGACGGCGAGGTCATCATCGTCGACGAGTTTACCGGCCGCCTGATGCCCGGGCGCCGCTGGAGCGATGGGCTTCACCAGGCGGTGGAGGCCAAGGAAAACGTCAAGGTCGAGCGCGAGAACCAGACGCTGGCCACTATCACTTTTCAGAACTACTTCCGCATGTACAAGAAGCTGGCCGGCATGACCGGCACGGCGGAAACGGAAGCGCCCGAGTTCGACAAGATTTATAAGCTCGAAGTTGTCGTCATTCCTACCAACAAGCCGCTGCTCCGGCAGGAAAATGCGGACATCGTTTACCGCACCGAGCCGGAGAAGTACAAAGCCGTTGCCGACAGCATTGAAGAACTGCATGAGAAAGGCCAGCCGGTGCTGGTGGGCACCACGTCGATCGAAAAATCCGAGCGGCTGTCGGAGCAACTGAAGAAGCGCGCCGTCAAGCACGTCGTGCTTAACGCCAAGTACCACGAGCGGGAAGCGGAGATCGTGGCGCAGGCCGGGCGCCTTGGCATGGTCACTATTGCCACCAACATGGCCGGCCGCGGCACCGACATTCTCCTCGGCGGCAATCCCGAGTTCATGGCCAAGCAGGAATTGGTCAAGAAAGGCGTCGCGCACCCCTTGCAAGCCGCCGGCGGCGAAGTCGAAGCCGCTGCCAGCAGCGAGGAGATGACCAGGTTCTATTACCAGGGCACCGAATTCGAGTGTCCGCTGCAGCAGTGGGAAGAAACTTTCGCGCACTACAAGCTGGACACCGACAAGGAACACGACCAGGTGGTCGGTGTCGGCGGCTTATTTATTCTTGGCACCGAACGCCACGAGGCGCGGCGCATCGACCATCAGTTGCGCGGCCGCGCCGGTCGCCAGGGTGATCCCGGCGCATCCCGCTTCTTCCTCTCCTTGCAGGACGACCTGATGCGCATCTTCGCCAAGGAGTGGGTCTCGACGCTCCTGCAGCGGCTGGGCATGGAAGAAGGGGTGCCGATTGAATCGCGCATGATCACCCGCCGCATCGAGGCGGCGCAGAAGACGGTGGAAGCGCAGAACTTCGAAGCCCGCAAGCACCTGCTCGAGTATGACGACGTGATGAACAAGCAGCGCGAGGCCGTCTACAGCCTGCGTCGCCAGTTGCTCGAGGGCCTCGATCAGAAGGATCTCATCCTCGAAGACTACGTTGCCGATATTCTCAGCGAGTTGCTCGACAAGTACGTCTCCAAGGAAGCTCATCCCGAGGATTGGGATATCAAGGGGCTGAAGAACGAAATCTTCACCCGCTTCGGCGTCGACATCCTCGCTGAAGGCGTCAAACCGGAATCGCTGAACCGCCAGGAACTGGGCGACGCGATTTTCGACAAGCTGAAGCAGCGCTACGATGCCAAGGAACACCTCATCGGTGCCGAGCAAATGCGCTACCACGAGCGCATGATCATGTTGAGCGTGCTCGACCAGCAGTGGAAAGACCACTTGCTCAACATGGACCACCTGAAGGAAGGCATCGGACTGCGCGGCTACGGCCAGCACGATCCGCTGGTGGAATACAAGCGCGAGTCGTTCGACATGTTCGAAGCCATGATGGCGCGCTTCGAAGAAGAGACTGTCCGCTACCTCTACCTGATGCAAGTGATCGAGCCGGGCGCGCCGCAAGTTGCACTCGAAGCCGGTGGCGATGGCAATGGTGATGGCGGCGGACGCCGCCGTCGCGCGGCACAGACCTCCGTAGACGAACTGGAAGAGGCCTTCCAGCGGCGCAAGCGCAAAGAACTGGAGCAGGCGCGCATGGCCGGCTCTGGCGAATATCAGCCGGTTCAGCAGCGCGTGCGCAGCGGCGCCAAAGTCGGCCGCAATGATCCCTGTCCTTGCGGCTCTGGCAAGAAATACAAGAAGTGCTGCGGCGTGAACGCGTAATCCGCGAAGCGGCAGCCTTGCGCACTGCCTTTCTACGCCTGCCGCGTTGACGTTGCTTCCGTATCAGACCTAACATTCCACCGACACCCGTCGGCCATTCGCGTGGGAACGCCAATAACAGAACCCGTCCCAGCACACGATGACATGCATGCCGCCGCCGCCGCGGCCTATCGTGTGCTATACGACGGGCAGTGCGAAGTCTGCCAGGCTTGCGTGGCCTGGTTGAATACTCTCGATCGCCACCACAAGACCCTCGCTTTGCCCATCACCCAGGACGTCCTGCTCCAGGTGGACCCACGCCTCAATTTGGACGATTGCCTGCGCCAGTTGCACGTAATAGCGCCTGATGGCCGGATTTATGTCGGCTGGGATGCCGTTGCCCGGCTGGCGCGATTGTTTCCTCCGACGTGGATGATCGGCGCGCTGGGATCGCATTTCCCGTTCCGTCAATTGGGTCGGCTGGGGTACGGCTTTGTCGCGCGCAATCGCTACGCACTGAGCAAGTGTCGTGGCGGCGCATGCCGCGTCGCACAGCCCGAAACGGTCAAGCGGAAAGCGCGCCTGGGAGCCTTCTGGTCGTGCTACACGCTGGGCCTCTTGCTTCGCCTTCCCTTAGTCGCGTGGGCCGCGTTGAAGGCTGCCGCGGGAAGAATCAGCACGTTTGTCCGGACCTATAACCGGCGGCTTGAACTGCTCGGCGGCAGGCTGACGATTCTGTTCTTGAACGGTGCCTTGCCCAACACCGTGCCCATCCTGTTCGGGGAACTGTTCACCACGGTGCTCTATGACGGCATCGCCATTGATCCCGGCTCGCCCAAGATGCGGCGCTCGCTGGCGCGCCACCTTCGCCGGGGACCGCCCAGGATCACCAAGATTGTGGCCACGCACGCGCACGAAGAGCATGTCGGGAACCTGAATTGGCTGGCGCAAATGACGGCTGCGCCCATCTATGTTTCCGAGATGACGGCGCGGTTTCTGTCGCCTTTCAAAAAGCTGCCACGAGTGCGCGCCACCATAATCGGGCAGCCGCCCGATTTGCGGCCGCCTTTCAAAATACTCGGCGACACCCTGGATTCCGATTCCGGCTGTTTGCAAGTATTGGCCACCCCCGGCCACTGTGACGATCACATTGCCTTGTACGACCCCAAGGAGAAGCTGCTGCTGGCGGGCGATGCCTTCATGGGTAGCTATTTTGCGACTCCAAACCCGGATGTCGACAGCCGCAAGTGGCTCGCCAGCCTGGAACGTCTGATGGAACTCGATGTTGAAATTCTCGTCGAAGGCCACGGCCATATTCACACGCTCCGGCCCGATATTCCGGATTTTCCCGGGGTTGTTGTCCGGCGGGATCCCAAGGAGGCGATCGCGGAAAAGCTCAATTACATGCGCTGGCTGCGCGAGCAAATCGACGCCGGCTTCCAGGACCAGCTTCCGGTGCGCGTGATCGAGGCCAGCTGCTTCCCCTGGGGCCAGAAACGCTCGTGGGAGACCTGTGCCACCGACGAATGCATTCGATTGCTCAGCCTCGGCCACTTCTCGCGCACCGAACTGGTGCGCAGCTTCGTTCGTCCAACTTCGGAGCCGCTTCCGACCGTCTACGAAGTGCGCATGTCTCAAGGGAAGTGAGGCGGAGTCTGCATCCGCGCTCCAAAACGGCCAGGGCAGGACATTGTCCTGGTTTGTGCATTCGTTGATTCCTGCCTGAACCAGCGATTGTCGCCGTCACCGTATGACGGTATGATCCGCTCCAATCACAAGATTGCCGGCCGCGTCGAGTGCCCTTCCGTCGATTTCGCGCGGCGCTGGTTCCGGGGAAGGCGCAGCTTTGGCTGGAGAAACGACCATCGAGGCACAATCCACGCCCTCGAGCGGCGTTGGAGTGCACACCGTATCGCCCGCCGCTGCCCTGGTTCCGCCTGCCTCCTGCCCTCGTCGAGCCTGGGAGTGGCTCATACTGGCTGCGTTCGGCCTTGTGTTGCTCGCACAGTTGTGGACCAGCGTCGGACGGTTGTCGATCACCTGGGATGAAGCTGACCATCTCCATGCCGGCTATCGATACCTGACATGCGGTGATTTCGGCTGGAACCCGGAGCATCCTCCGTTGGCCAAGATGGTGGATGCAATCCCGCTGCTATTCCAGCGCATCCGCGATCCGTTTCCCAAGGCTTGCGGCTTCCCCAACACCCGGGAACTGGATAATCGCATCGGCCATGCCTTCGTATTCGCCAACCCGGAGAGTGTTCTGTTTTCCGCGCGCCTGGCTGCATCCCTGTTCGCGGTGATGTTGTTAGGAGTCGTGTGGGTCGTTGCGCGCAGCATGTTTGGACTTGCGGCGGCGTGCGTGGCCGGAACCCTGCTGGCGTTTGAACCCAACCTGCTGGCGCATGGCGCATTGATTGCCACCGACGTGCCGGCGGCGTTCGGAACCTTGGCATCGGTGTTTGCCCTGTACGCGTACCTGGTGAATCGTACGCGCGCGCGATGGCTGCTGGCGGCATTGGTTACGGGTGTCGCTTTCTCATTAAAGCACTCCACCATGCTGCTGGTGCCGATCCTGCTGATCCTGGCGGTTGCCGATCCTCTCGTGCAGCGGAACGGCGAACCGGTGGGGCGGCGCATGGGACGCAATCTGTTAGCGGTCGCCGGAATCCTCTTGCTTGCGTTGGTTGTGCTGTGGACAGTCTATGGCTGGCGTTACCAGAGCCGCCCACACGGCGCACAGACCTGGGGTTGGGGTCGGCCGGAGTTCGCCGGCCCGGTGGCCCAGGCGATTCCAAGGCTGGAAGACGCACATCTCTTGCCGGAAGCTTACCTGAAGGGTTTGCAGGATGTGGTGGTGACGTCGGAAGTCGGCCGTCCCGCCTTTATCTTGGGGCGGCTTTATCGACGCGGACAGTGGTTCTATTTCCCGCTTGCGATCGCAATTAAGTTTTCCCTGGCGGTGCTGGTAATGGCTGCCTTGTCCTGCTGCGCCTTGCGTTTTTGGCGCGCGCGGCGGCGCGAACTGCTGTTCCTGGCAGTCCTTCCGCTCGTCTATCTGGGATCGGCCATGACCTCCGGATTGAATATGGGCGTGCGGCACCTGCTTCCGGTGATGGTGTTCGTCATCTTGTTTGCTTCCGCGGGATCCGGCGAGTTGCTGGCGCACAGCAGAAAAGCGCAAGTGGCGCTGGCCCTCTTGCTCGGGCTGCACATCGCAAGCTCATTGCGCGCGTTTCCGAATTACCTCAGCTATAGCAACGAAATCTGGGGTGGACCAGGTGCCACGTATAAGCACCTTTCGCTGTCGGATAGCGATTGGGGACAGGCGCTGAAACAGGCCAAGGCTTATGTCGACCGCACGCCGTCAAGTCCCTGCTGGATCATTCGCGCTTTCTATGCCACCAATCAGGACTACGGGATTCCATGCGGTGAAACGTCCGGCTCGATCCAGCAGATTCCGCCGGTTCACTACCATGGCACGCTCATCGTGAGCAGTGAAAGCCTGGCGGGATTCGACACGGCACTCGGCGGAGCGCGGCTTGCCGCCACTTTTCGCGGCCGCGAACCGAAGGCAAAGCTGGGAGGGAGCGCTCTGCTGGTTTACGAGGGAGATTTCGACCTCAGCGTGACCGCAGCCTACGCCTATATCAACCTGGCCAACCAGGAATCGGGCCGAAACCTTGACCTCGCGCGGGCGCACGCGGAAACCGCAGCTCGGCTATCGCCGGACAGTCCCAGCGCTCACGGCCTGGTCTGCTCTCTGGCTCGCACCAGGGAACAATCGGACGTTGCCGAACGCGAATGCAACCTGGCCTTGAAGCTGATGAAGGACGATCCCAATTCCACCCCGCTCGATGAGGCATCGATGAGGGGATTCATGACCGCGCTGGGAATTCCCATCCACTAATGTCGCTACAGTCCGCTGAACAGCCTGGCATGACCTTCCAAGATGCGCGCCTTTGCATTTAGGTCCGGCTCCAGGCTCCACTCGCCGCGCCCATGCGTGCCGCCCAGCACGATTCCGTCGCGCCGCGGAAACATGTACAGCTCGCCGGCAATCAGGTTGTAGTTGACCTCAGGCTGGGGCAACAAGAACGTAAGCTGTCCTTTGATGGGCACCAGGTCTGGGTCGGAGAACAAGGACTTTGCTCCCAGGCCGGTGCAGTTGACAATGGCGCGCTCCGGCAGGGCGGAGATCTCGGCAACGTCGCGAAACTCTCGCACCAGGATGCATCCGCCCGCAGCTTGAAAATCGCGCACCAGCGCCCGTAAGTAATGATGCGGCTCGATAAGCAGGGACTTGAATTCGCGGACAAACGCGGCCGGGAAGCGGTGTTGCTGGGGCTGCAGGTCGCGCGCCGCTGGTTCGAAATCGGCGAACGGCCCCTTCGGCCCGACCATTCCGGTCTCGTTGAAAGGGTGTTCGTTCAGGTAGTACGTCGGCAGCCAGCGTACGCTGTAGTCTTCCCCAACAAACTGCTGGAAATATGTATAGGAGAGCCTCACCGCGCGCGGGAACTGCTGCTGGAACAGCGGTGCTTCGTGGCCCCGGTCGAAGACGGTGACGGGAAACCAGAACCCCCCGGCTGAGTTGGACGTGGTTTCGGGAGGAATGGCCTTGGCGTAAATCGTGACCGCTTTGCCCATCTGCTGCAGCGTGCGCGCCGTCGCCAGCCCGACGACGCCACAACCGAGTACCGCGACTTGCCTCTGGCCGGAAGCGAGAATTTCGCTGGCTGCAAGCTGGGCAGTCCCCCACGACAGTGTTATGCCCGCTCCGCCGTGGCCATAGTTGTGGACGCAAAGCTTGTCGTCGAGTTTTTGCGGCTCCAGGCGAAAACCACTGGGACGGAACGGCCGCAGGCACACAGTGGTGCGGATTTCGCGCTCGGGCGAGACTAGGACCTTGGCAAGATCTATAGGCGGAGGAACCGCTGCGGCCACTGGCCGAACACGTCGCGCCGCACAGCCTTCCAACAGCAGGCTGGCGGAGGTCAACGCGGCGCCTTTCAGGAGCGTGCGTCGGTTCACAGCACGGTACTATACCAAGACGTCGACGTGGCAGATCTCCGGAGTCATCAGCCGGCAGCAGGCACATCCGGTGGCCACACGGTTCAGCTCACAACTCATTCCCGCACGGCATCGACAACCGACCACTGAACGCCAATTACCATCTGAAAGCTAATGCCTGTATTGCTGCCAGTTTTTGTCCCACTGGGACATGTCCTGAAGTGAGCTAGAGAGCCTGTTTTGTTACCTTTTCAAAGGCCGTTCTCAATTGACAATTTGTGTCACTGAACATACGATTCGCCTTACCCAGAGTTGAACATCTTTCCCCCGAGATGTGCGCGTAGTCGCGTTTTGCGACACGATCGAGCCGGCTGGATTTAGGCGATAGGGAGTGGTATGTCTCAGCGATTGGGCGACCTTCTGGTTAAAGAGAAGGTAATTACGCTGGAGCAGCTGGACCAGGCACTGAAGGTCCAGAAGGACTCCGGCACCCGCCTGGGATCGATCCTGGTCAAGCTGGGTTATCTCTCCGATGAGGACGTCACCAACTTCCTTTCCCGCCAGTATGGCGTTCCTGCCATTAACCTCACCTTCTTTGAAATTGATCCCACGGTCGTCAAGCTGATTCCGTACGAGACCGCCAAGCGCTACCAGATCCTGCCCCTCAGCCGGGTCGGCGCCTCCCTCACCATCGCCATGGTCGATCCCACCAACGTTTTCGCCATGGACGATATCAAGTTCATGACCGGCTTCAACATTGAGCCCGTGGTGGCCTCAGAAAGTTCCATTCTCGACGGCATCGAGAAGGCGTATGGCTCCGCCCATGAGGAAGATCTGGAACGGGTCATGATGGAAATGACCGAGGGCGCCGATGCCGATGTCGAACTCCAGGCCGAAGAGGAGGACATGGCGCTTTCCGACCTGGAGAAAGCGGCCGAGGAAGCGCCCATCGTCAAGCTGGTCAACTTGATCATGACCGATGCGGTCAAGCGTGGCGCCAGCGATATTCACGTCGAGCCCTACGAAAAGGAATACCGCGTCCGTTTTCGCGTGGATGGAATGCTCCAGTCCATCATGAGCCCGCCGATGAAGCTCAAAGACGCCATCACGAGCCGTATCAAAATCATGGCGAAGCTCGACATCAGCGAGAAACGGCTGCCGCAGGACGGGCGCATCATGTTGCGCGTCAACCTGGGGGGAAAGAAGAAGCAGCTCGATTACCGCGTCAGCACCCTGCCCACGCTGTGGGGCGAAAAGATCGTGATGCGGCTTCTCGACAAGGAAAACCTGCGGCTTGACATGACCAAGCTCGGCTTCGAGGCCGAATCGCTGGTCAAGTTCGAGAAAGCAATCTTGAAGCCGTACGGCATGGTGCTGGTTACCGGCCCCACCGGATCGGGGAAGACGAACACGCTGTATTCCGCGATCTCGCGCCTGAACCAGCCCGACACCAACATCATGACCGCCGAGGACCCGGTGGAGTTTCAGTTGGCCGGCGTAAACCAGGTGCAGATGAAAGAATCCATCGGGCTGAATTTCGCCGCCGCTCTCCGCGCCTTTTTGCGCCAAGACCCGAACATCATCCTGGTGGGCGAAATTCGCGACTTTGAAACGGCTGAAATCGCCATCAAGGCCGCCCTCACCGGACACCTGGTGCTCTCCACGCTGCACACCAATGGCGCCCCGGAAACGATCAGCCGGTTGATGAACATGGGCATCGAGCCCTTCCTGGTCGCGACTTCGGTCCACATGATCGTGGCCCAGCGCCTGGTGCGCCGCGTCTGCGCCGAGTGCAAGGCGGAGGTGGACTTGCCGCCGCAAGCTTTGATCGAGGCCGGCTTCACACCCGAGGAGGCGAAGACGGTCAAGGTATACAAGGGCAAGGGTTGCGGCGTTTGCAATAACAGCGGCTATAAAGGCCGCTCCGGGCTGTACGAAGTAATGGAAATTGACGACGAGATCCGCGAGTTGATCCTGGTCGGCGCCTCGGCGGTCGAGTTGAAAAAAAAAGCCATCGAGCGCGGCATGATCACGCTGCGGCGTAGCGGCTTGGTCAAAGCCATGGCGGGACTAACGACGCTGGAAGAAGTGGCAAGGGAAACCGTTCATTGAAGTGGCTAGTGGTCAGTAGCTACTGGCTAGAGGCAAATCCGGTAACGAACGGTAACTGAGACCGATAACCGATAACTGAGAACGCACCCTATGGCAGTCACATTAAGCGATCTGTTGAAGAAGCTTTTGGAATTGAACGGCAGCGACCTGCACATCACCACCAACACGCCGCCGCAGATCCGCGTCCACGGCCACTTGCAGCCATTGGACATGCCGCCGCTCACCCCGGCCGAGACCAAGGCGCTGGCCTACAGCGTCATGACCGACGCGCAGAAGCACCGCTTTGAAGAAGACCTGGAGCTGGACTTCTCCTTCGGCATGAAAGGGCTGGCCCGCTTCCGCGCCAACATCTTCAACCAGCGCGGCGCTTCCGGGGCTGTCTTCCGCGTGATTCCGTTCGAGATCAAGAGCTTCCAGCAGCTCAACCTGCCGCCGGTCGTCTCCAAATTGTGCGACCGCCCGCGCGGCCTCATCCTGGTGACGGGACCGACGGGCTCGGGCAAATCTACCACCCTGGCGGCCATGATCGACAAGATCAACGCCGACCGTCACGATCACATCATCACCATCGAAGACCCGATCGAGTTCGTGCACCAGCACAAGAACTGCCTGGTGAACCAGCGCGAGGTCCACGCCGATACCAAGTCATTCTCCAACGCCTTGCGCGCGGCGCTTCGCGAGGATCCGGACGTCGTGCTGATCGGCGAAATGCGCGACTTGGAGACCATCGAATCCGCCTTGCGCATCGCGGAGACCGGTCACCTCACCTTCGGCACCTTGCACACCAATTCCGCCGCCTCCACCATCAACCGCGTGATCGACGTCTTCCCATCGCACCAGCAGTCGCAGATTCGCGCCCAGCTGTCCCTGGTGCTGGAAGGCATCATGTGCCAATCGTTGCTGCCCAAGATCGGCGGCCAGGGTCGCGCCATGGCGATGGAAATCCTGATCCCTAACGCTGCCGTGCGCAACCTGATTCGCGAAGACAAGATTCACCAGATTTATTCCGCCATGCAGTCAGGCCAGGACAAGTTCGGCATGCAGACGTTCAACCAGTCGCTGGCGACGCTCTACATGACCAAGCAGATCTCGCTGGAGACGGCAATACAGCGTTCCTCCATGCCGGATGAATTACAGGAAATGATTAATCGGGGCGCTGGACTCAGCAAGCCGGCAAGCAATGCGGCGGCAGCGCAGGGGAGAAGATAGTCCATCGCACAACGGGCAATGGGTTTCGTGTCCGAAAGCCGTAGAGCGACACATTAAGCGAGGTACACATGCCAGTTTTCACATTTTCGGGAAAGAACGCAGCCGGCGAGAAAGTGGCCGGAGAGCGGGTTGCCGAGAACAAACAGGTCTTGAAGGCGGCCTTGAGCCGCGAGCGCATCACCGAAACCATGATCAAGGAGAAGGGCAAGGAGTTTGTCATGCCCACCTTTGGTTCCGGCAAGGTGGCGACCAAGGACATTGCCATCTTCTTTCGCCAGTTCTCGGTGATGATCGACGCCGGCTTGCCGCTGGTGCAGTGCTTGGAGATCCTGGCCGCCAACCAGGAAAATCCGGTCTTCCAGAAGGCGCTCACGGGGGTCCGGCAGACAGTGGAAGGCGGCGCCACCCTGTCGAACGCGATGCGCGGATACCCGAAGATTTTCGACGACCTCACCACCAACATGATCGAGGCGGGCGAAACCGGCGGTATCCTCGATACCATCCTGCAGCGCCTCTCCAGCTACGTGGAGAAGGCGGTGAAACTGCGGGCGGCGGTCAAGTCGGCGCTGATCTACCCCGTATCGGTCATTAGCATCGCCGTCCTCATCGTGGGTGCGCTGCTGAAGTTCGTCGTGCCTATTTTCGCCAACCTCTTTGCCGGCCTGGGTGTTGAACTCCCCGCGCCCACCCGCTTTGTCATGAGCCTGAGCTCCCTCGTCAGCCACTTCTGGTGGGTGTTCTTCGTCGTGATCATTGCGCTGGTGGTGGGGGTCAAGCAGGTCCGCAAGCATCCCCGCGGCCGCTACGTGTGGGACAACATGATGCTGCACACGCCGGTTTTCGGCATGGTGCTGCGCAAGATCGCGGTCGCCCGCTTCACCCGGACCCTGGGAACGCTGATTACCTCGGGCGTGCCCATCCTGGAAGGGCTCAGCATCACCGCGCGCACCTCCGGCAACGCGGTCATGGAAACCGCCCTCATGAAGGTGCGCAAGGCGATCGAGGAAGGCCGCACCATCGTCGATCCTTTGAAGGAGTGCGGCGTCTTTCCCAACATGGTGACGCAGATGATCGGCGTCGGCGAAGCGACCGGCGCCATGGATGCCATGCTGCAGAAGATCGCCGACTTCTATGAAGACGAAGTCGACGCCGCCACCAAGGACATGCTCACCCTGCTGGAGCCGGTGATGATCTCGTTCCTCGGTGTGGCTGTCGGCGGTATCGTGATCTCCCTGTACATGCCTTTGTTCTCCATGATCTCCAAACTGTCCGGAGGCTAGAGACTTGGGCGGCAGTTCTGAGGTGTGAGTTCTGGGTCGTGAGCGGTGAAACGCGGTGCGGAAATCCGCTTGCCGGGTGCGCTATCTCGAACCGGAACTGGAATGCGCTAACTCACAACTCTCAACGCACAACTCAACTGACGACAGCATGAATTCCACGACGTAGAAGATTGATGGGTGAGCAGTTCAACGAGCGAGGCTGGCTGATTTGGCTGGGCAAGGTGAGGATCATTGTCATCACCTTTGTCTTCGGCATCGAGCTGGCGGTCGCCGTTCTTACTCCCACCAACCTTCCCAAGCGGCTGTTCATCATCGCCATTCTCCTGTGGTACACGATTGCAGCCTTTTACCTGCTCCTTTTGTCCCGTTGGCGCGACGCTCAGTTCCAGGCCCGGGTGCAGGTTCTCACCGACCTTTGTATCGCCGCCGGCATTGTGTACTTGACCGGCGGCATCGACAGCTCCTTCAACTTCCTTTTTCCGCTCATCATCATCGTTGCGGCCATGCTGTTCTCGCGTGTCTGGACATTCCTGACCGCCTCGCTGTCGTTCATCATCTTCGGCGGAATCCTGGAACTGTCCTACTTCGAGGTGTTTCATTCGTATTCCGTGAATCGGCCCGATCTTCGCAGCTTGCAGGCCAGCATCATCATCAACCTGTTCGCCTACGCGGCCATCGCGTATCTGGCCAGCCTCCTGTCCATGAAGCTGCGCCAGGCCGATGTCAGGTTGCTGGAGCAGAGCGGCGCGTTGGAAAACCTCCAGGTCCTGCACGAGAATATTGTCAATTCCATCAGCGGCGGACTGATTACCACCGGAGTCGATGGCCGGGTGCGCCTCATCAACGCCGCCGGGCAACGGCTGCTCGGCCGGCGTGAAAGCGACGTCATCGAGCGCGGCGTGGAATCGTTGTTCCTCGATCCCTTGCCCGAGCCCGGCATGACCGCCATTCGCTGCGAAGTGCGTACCGCGCTTCCCGCGGGGGGAACCAGGACATTCGGCATGAGCCGCTCCGTGCTGGAAACGCCGGAGCGCGAGACCAAGGGGTACGTCTACACTTTCGACGACCTTACTGAACTTCGCCGCCTCGAGCGCGAGGTGCGCTTGCGTGACCGCATGGCTGCGGTGGGCCGCATGGCCGCCGCCATCGCTCACGAAATCCGCAACCCGCTTTCTTCGATTGCCGGCTCGGTCAAGGTGCTTGCCGACGTGGCGGTGCTGAACGAGGAGGAGCGCACCCTGGTTGACATCGTGACCCGCGAGTCGGAGCGTCTCAACAACATCGTTTCCGATTTCCTCACCTACTCGCGCGAAAACAAGTACCAGTTCGCCACCCTCGACCTGCTTCCCCTGCTCGAAGACACGCTCACGCTGTTGCAGAACCGCGAGCAGCCGGGTACGGGAGCCGTGCGGATCGTCCGCCGCTTCGAAGTCTCGCAGGCGATGGCGCAAATTGACGGCGACCGCATCAAGCAGGTGTTCTGGAACATCTGCGATAACGCCGTGCGCGCCATGCCCGAGGGCGGGATACTGACGGTCACGGTCCGCGCCGACCAGCCGTATTGGATGATCAGCTTCAACGACACCGGCCACGGGATGCGCGGCCCCGAGATGGAGAAGATTTTCGAGCCCTTCCAGTCCGGCTTCGACGGCGGAACCGGGCTCGGGCTGGCGATCGTGTACCAGGTGGTTCAGGCCCACGAGGGCAAGGTTTCGGTGAACTCCAAGCTCGGGCAAGGAACCACGTTTATCGTCCACTTGCGGCAGGCTGCCGTGAAAACTGAGTCCGCGGAATTACAGCCAGCGGCGGCAACGAGGGGGGCCCTTGGGTAACGTCCTGGTAGTTGATGATGAGCGCTCCATTTGCGAATTGCTGGAAATTGCACTGCGCAAGGACGGGCACAAGGTTGAAACCGTCAACTCCGGTGACAACGCCAAGAAAAAGGTCGATTCCGCTCTCTTCGACGTGATCGTGACCGACATCAAGATGCCGCATACCAATGGCATCGAGGTGCTCCGCTATTCCCATACCGTATCTCCCGATACCGCGGTCGTGCTCATTACCGCCGTCGATGACCTGGAATCCGCGGTGCAGGCGGTAAAGGCGGGGGGAGCTTTCGATTACATCCGCAAGGGTCCCGGCCTGGTTGACGACGTCAAGTTCGCCATCAGCAAGGCGGTCGAAAAACTTTCGCTGCGGCGTCAGAATCTGGCCTTCAAGCGTGATGCTGCCAGCCGCAATTCGCTCGACAACATCGTCGGCGTCAGCCCGACCATTGAAAAGCTGAAGGCGACGATTCGAACCATTGCACCCACCTCCAGCACCGTGCTCATCCATGGCGAGAGCGGCACCGGCAAAGAACTGGTGGCGCGTGCCGTCCATGCCTGCTCTACACGCACCGGGATGCCATTCCTGCCCGCCAACTGCGGCGCGTTCACCGAAACGCTGCTCGAAAGCGAATTGTTTGGATACTTGAAGGGCTCTTTCACCGGCGCCAACCAGAACCGGCGCGGGCTATTCGAGGAGGCCGATGGCGGGACCGTCTTCCTGGACGAGATCAGCGAGATGAGCCTGGCCATGCAGGTGAAGCTGCTGCGCGTGCTCCAGGAAAACGCCGTGCGGCCGCTCGGGTCGGCGGCTGAAACCTCGGTCGACGTCCGCGTGATTGCCGCCACCAACCGTGATCTGGAACGCGCCACCGCGGAAGGCAATTTCCGCGAGGACCTCTACTACCGCCTGAGCGTGATTCCCATCCATGTCCCGGCGTTGCGCGAACGTCGCGAAGACATTCCCATGCTGGCGAACCACTTCTTGAAGAAATATGCGCCGGCGGCGGGAAAGAGCATCCTGCGCATCTCCGAAGATTCCTTGCGCGCGCTCGCCGGATACGACTGGCCAGGCAACGTGCGCCAACTGGAAAACGCCATCGAGCGCGCGGTCGCTCTGTGCTCGGGCAATGAATTGCAAGTCGAGCTGCCGGTGGAACGTACGCTGGTGCGGGCCGCGGCCGCCAGCTCCGGTGGCGCGCCCTCCGCGGTTTCCATCCCCGCCGATGGAATGGATATGGAACGCTACGTCGCCGACCTGGAACGCGCGCTCATCCAATCCGCGCTGCGCCAATGCAACGGAGTCCAGACCCGGGCCGCGGAAATGTTAAAGCTTTCCTACAGGTCTTTCCGCCATCTGCTAAAAAAATATGATCTCTAGCATGGCTGGCAGCTGGTAGCTTGCGGCTGGCCGCTGCGCCCCCCTAGCTCCTAGCTGCTAAACCTTAGCCACCTTGCTTCCCTTGCTTCAACTGTTGCTTCCAACCCAAAATCCGCGCCTTGTTTCCTTCCGCTTCTGCTTCGGGAACCATGCCCTTCTTCTGATAGAGGATAGACAGAGAAGTGTGGGCGAGCACGTCGTCGGGATCTAGTAGCGCAATGCGGCTCGCGATTTCGATGGCGTCATCAAGCCGGTTCATGTCCTGGTAGGCGCGCGAGAGTCCATGCATCGCCTCCGTGAACGTAGGATCGGCTTCGATCGACTGCTTGTATGCGGCGACCGCCTCTTCATGCTGACCTTCGGCATAAAGATCGAGCGCATGGTAGTAGTGGTCTTCAGCGGCCTGGCGCGGATCGGACATGGCAACAGTCTGTCAGCCGGTTGGTCTTTCAGTCAATCAGGCCCTCAAGTCGGTTCGTGTTTCGGTTAGTTATCCTCGTGCGTCGGGTCGATCAGCCTCAGATCAGTCAATCGACGAACCCCGGGGCGCACGCGATAGACTGAACAGCTGTCAGTCTGACCGGCTAAGATGCGCTACCTTCTCCGATTCCTGTGGAACGCTACGCGTGGACATCACCTGGCGCCGTGGCGAAGTCCCTACCTGCGCTGGCGCATTGAGACCTACACCGGCGTAAAAATGAAGGACATCGGCTTCCTGGAATTTTTCGATTTCCTGTGGCGGGAACGCGGCGAGCTGGTCAGGTTTCTGCACTGGACGGCGGAGATGGAACGGTATGCTCGCCCCAAACCTAAGAATCCTTAAAAAGCTTTACGGTTTCACGTTTCAAGTTGGCAAAGTCCCGGTTCAGTCATGAAACATGAAACGCGAAGCCTACAGCGTCACCGCCCCGATCTGCGCGCTCTCGAACAACACTCCCACGTCCGAACCCTTTGCTGCGCCCACGATATGCGCCGCTGACCCGCGGTGGCTGGCGATTTCCAGAAAACCCATCGAGTTCAGGATGACGAACACCTCGCCCGGCGTACCTTCCGCGTAGGACTGCGTCATCTTGCTGATTTCGCTTTTTGATATCAGCACCTTGAAGGGCGGCGGCGCGGGAGCAAACAGTTGCGGGATGTCGTTGGGCGTGATGTTGGTGATCAGGTTTCCAAACTTGTCCACCTTCAGCACTACGCCTTTGAGCAGTTTGTCGTTCACCGCTTTGGGTTTGGGCGCGGCAAAGCGGGCGTAGTCGCCTATTTCATCCCCGAACTTCGCCACCTCGACTCCCTTGCTCAGCCAACCGGCCACGGCACCGAAGACGTCGCGGCCTTGGAAAGTCTGGCTCACGGGCTGGAGAAAATAGTGGCTGGCGGTGATGTTGCGCACCGAGATCCGTTCCTCGCGCTCATAGACGAACGACAGCACGCCGTTGTCCGGCGCGATGAACAGGTGCCTTTCCGTAGTGACCAGCAGAGGGCGTCGAGTCGTGCCCACGCCCGGATCCACCACCACCAGGTGGACCGTATCGGAAGGGAAGTACTTGTACGCTTGGGCGATGGTGATGGCACCGTCCAGCACGTCGAACGATTGCACCGCGTTGCAGATATCCACGATCTGCGCCGACGGGTTGATGGCCAGGATGACGCCTTTCATCGTCCCGACGTAGTGATCGTTCACTCCAAAATCAGTGGTAAACGTGATCAGCCGCTGCACGCAACCTCTTTCCGGGATGAATCGAAAGTTACGCGACGTTAGCGCGAGCGCGGAACTGAAGTCAAGGAATGAGCTTTGGCTGTAGGTAATCAGATAATAGCGTGTTGTTCAGAGCTGCGAAGATGTCCAACCATGCAGAAATGCGTGCACGGATTCTTGACCCGTGCACGCGCGCGTCTGAGATCATCGCAACGCACGCTCTCTAATCGATGTTGATGCTGCCTGACCCCGTTTTCAGGTCAAGATGAAATCCGCCGCCGTTTACCGTGCCGCGCAGTTCGTGTCTCCCCATCGTTCCCTGGACCGAGACTTGGCGGTTGGTATTGATCGATCCGGAACTGCTGTGCGCGTTCAGGTTAAACGCCGCTTGCGCCGGCAGGCGCACCGTGATTCCGCCAGAACCTGTGCCCAGGCGCCAATCTCCCATCGGTTGGCCCTCCAGCTCGATCCTGCCGCTGCCGGTTTGCGCGCGCACTGCGCCGCGCAAGTCATCAATATGAATATTCCCCGAACCGGTTTCAAAATCAAATTCTGCGGAACTCGTGCCGGGGTTGCCGGCAAAACTGTTCGCGGCCGCGCCCCGCTTGCTGGTCGCGCTTGATGGCCCGCCCCCAATGTGCTCGCCGCGTATCGCGCCGCTTCCGGTATGCGCGCTTGCCGAACCTCCAACGTTGGTCAGGGTGATTCCGCCGGAACCTGTCCGCGCGCTCACCTGCCCGGCGATACCGGTTATTGTCAGGCTGCCGGAACCTGAGCGCACTTCGGCCGGACCGGTCAGGCCGCTGATCTCCTGCCCGCCGGAACCTGTTTTTGATAACAGCTTTGTCTCTGCGGGTACCGTCACTTCGTAGCTGATCGAGATGTTGTTGTACTTCTGGCTTTCGCCGAGATGACCAATGCGCACCGTGTTCCCACTCTGCTCGATCGGCGGGTTGGCGGCGATCGCCTTCACCGCGCCTTCCTGGGATCCTCCGAAAAGGTTGCAGCAGCTCTCTTTCACTACCCCGTGCACCGTGATGGCTCCCGGCGCGCCGCTGCGCACCGTGATGTGACCCGAACCGGTCACCACTTCCAGGTCTACCGGCCCGCTGACCTGCAGCGTGCGGTCAAATGTCGCCTCTTCCGCAAGCATCGGAAGGGCGATCCAGAGCAGTGCCAGGTAGAACGCAACCCGCGCCGACTTATTCATCGTGACTCCTCATGAAAGGCAAAAGGCGCCAGGCTCAAGGAGAACCTTCAGCCTTGTGCCTTAAGCCATAAGCCTTACGCCTGAATTTCCGGGGATCCCCAAGCTGGAGGGTTCCTGGGCGATCCCCGGGGTGCCGCACCCAAGTTATTGCAGCACGACCTGGTCGCCTTCCTTGAGTCCGTCCAGCACTTCCGCCTTCGCTCCGTTGGAGATCCCAAGTTTCACGGCGACTTTTCTCTTTCCGTCCTTCTTGTTCTGGTCCGGAACTTCTACGGATGCCTTCTTGTCCTTGTCGTAGACCACGGCGCCTTCGGGAATGCGCAGGACGTTCTTGTGCTCTTCTAAAATTATCTCCGCGTTCGCGGTCATTGCCGCCTTCAGCTCGCCGCCGGGGTTGGTGATCGATACCCGCACTTCGAAGGTGGTGACATTGTCCTTCTCTACTCCCATGGGCGAGATCTTCGTTACCTTGCCGGTAAAGCTCTTGTCCTTGAACGACTCCACCTTGATGCGCGCCGGCTGCCCCAGGTAAACCTTGCCGATATCGCTCTCGTCCACCTTGCCCTTGACGTAGACCTCGCTGGTGTCGCCTTCGGTCATGACCAGCGTTGCCGAGGAGCCCATCACCAGAATGGAACTCACCGCATTTCCGATTTCCACGTCACGCGAGAGGATGATGCCGTCAATCGGCGCCACGATCGTGTAGTAGGTGTATTGTTCCTGCAGTTGCGCCAGCGTCGCGCTGGCTTGGGCCACCTGCGCCGCCGCCTGCTTTTCCTTTGCCTTCAGAACTCCCAGCTGCGCCTGCGCCACCTGCTGTTTATTCGTGGCCAATTCGTACGCTTTCTGCGCGTCGTCAAGCTGCGACTGCGAAACCACGCCGTCTTTCGCCATGCTCAGGGCGCGGTCGTAGGCGCGTTTCAGCATCGGGATGTCGGGGCTGATGGCATCGACCTTGGCCCGTTCATAATCGGCGATAGCGGCGCGTTCGCTCGCCTCGGCTGCCTCCAGCTGCGCCTTGGCCTGCCGCACCTGCGCCTCGATTTCCACCTTGTCCAGTTCGACCAGCACCTGCCCGGCCTTCACCGTCTGGCCGGCATCGACGTTCCATTTCTTTACTATGCCGCTCGCCTTGGACTTGATTTCTACCTTCGTGATCGGCTCGACCTTGCCGGTCGCGACCACGCTTTTGGCCAGATCGCCGCGGTCCACCTTGGCCAGCTTCGACGAATCAATCTTGGTCCCGCCGCGGGTAGCAGCCACAACCCCAAACACGATTAGCAGTACGCCCACTACCGAACCTGCGATATAAAGCCAGCGCTTCTTCTTTTTCTTACCATTGCCATTTGCCATATCGCCCTCCTGCCTTAGCCGCCGGACTTTGCCACGCAGCTCGCCTCATGCCGGGGTACTGCCTTCTCCCTGCCATTGTCTACGCACCGGGTGCGCATTTGGTTCCACCTTCGCCGTCTTATTTCCCTGGGGACCAATCTGGTACGAACTGCAGCCGCGTCGGTTACCTCGTCTTAGACCGTGCAGATTTCAAAAGGAAAGCAACAAAAACAGGCTCCGGCTTTAGGCTAAAGGCTAGAGGCCGGAAGATCTGAAACCTCAAGCCCAATACTCTGAACCCTGACCTGTGAAGCCTGATGCCTCCATCCGCAGCATCCGTGCTGTAGAATTTCCGGCAATGGCCGGATTCGTGTTTCTGCGGGTCTTTGCCGTCTTGCTGCTGGTCGCGGCCAACGCCTTCTTTGTGGCCGCCGAGTTCGCTCTGGTCAGCGTTCGCGATACCCGCATTCAGCAGCTCATCGATGCCAACCGCGTCGGCGCCCGCACCGTCCGCAAGCTGCACGAGCGCATGGACGATTTGCTCAGCGCCGTTCAGCTCGGCGTTACCCTCGCCAGTCTGGGCCTGGGATGGGTGGGCGAGCCCACGCTGGCTGCCTTAATTCAACGGCCATTGGGCGGCGGCGATCACCCCACCGTGCTTGCCCACACCATCGCCGTCACCATTGCCTTCATTCTCATTACGTACTTCCACGTTGTCCTCGGCGAGGTGGTGCCGAAGTCGGTGGCCCTGCAGCGCGCTGACCGCGTCGCGCTCGCCGTGGCTGCGCCCATGGACTTTTTCATGACCGTGGCGCGTCCCTTTCTGCGCATCATGAGCGCTTCCGCTCGTTTCGTGCTGCGCAGCTTCGGCGCCCGCGAGATACGTTCCTCCGGCGTCCATTCCCCCGAGGAGCTGAAGCTGATGGTCACCTCCGCGCGCCGTTTTGGCATCGTGCCCGCCGTCGAGGAAGACATGATCGTGCACGCGCTTGAACTCGGCGAGATCACGGTGCGCCAGGTGATGGTTCCGCGCCCGGGAATTTTTTCTCTTCCCGCCGACATGCCGCTGGAGCAGGCGCTGGCGCGCGTGGTCGAAGAGATGCACTCGCGTGTGCCCGTCTTCGACCCGCAGAGCGGTCCTGAACACATCATCGGCCTTCTCTATAGCAAGGACCTCACGCGCTGGATGCGCCTGCGCTATACCAAGCCGGCCTCCGATCCCGCCTTGCCGCGCCTGGCGCGCATGGTGGTGCGTGACATCATGCGCGATGTGCTGGTGGTGCCTGAAACCAAGCCGCTCACCGACTTGCTCATCGAATTCCGCCAGCGTAAACGCCATCTTGCCGTGGTGGTCGATGAATTCGGCTCCACCTCGGGCGTCATCACCGTCGAAGATGTTCTCGAGCAACTCGTCGGCGAAATCGAGGACGAATTTGACATTGCGCCGCAGCCCCTTCCGGCCGGCGCCACCAGCATGGTGCTGGAAGGCGCGGTCAATATCCGCGACCTGGAAACGCAGTACCACGTCGTGCTCCCCTCGGATCAGGGCTTTGAGACCCTCGCCGGGTTCATGCTGGCGGAGTTCCAGCGCATTCCGAATCCGGGCGAGTCGTTCGAGTTCGGGGGACGCCGCTTTACCGTGCTGGAAATGGAGAACCGCCGCATTGCCCGCGTGCTGATCGAGGCCGTCGAACCCCGGGCCGCGCAGCAGGCAGGAGACTAGGAATTGTAGTCGGGTAGTATTTGGTCGACCGTGCGACGAACCAACGACCGGCGACCGACGACGAACGACTAACGACGAACGACCAACGACCAACGACAGACTACTAACAACCACGACGATGTTGCGGTTCCTATTCACGCGCCTGGCCTACACGCTTCCCGTCGTGTGGCTGGTCGTGTCGGTGGTCTTTCTCCTGATTCACCTCGTGCCCGGAGACCCCATCCAGCAGATGCTCGGCGAAGGCGCTGCCGCCGCCGATATCCAGGCGGCGCGCCATGCCTATGGCCTCGACCTGCCCCTGCCGCAGCAATACCTGAATTACTGGAAGGGTGTATTGCGCGGCGACCTCGGCCAATCGTTGCGCTTCAATCAAAACGTCGGTCGTCTCATCGCCGAGCGCTATCCGTTCACACTCAAGCTCACCCTGGCGTCCCTCCTTGTCGCCCTTGTGCTCTCCATTCCCGCTGGCGTGCGCTCCGCGCGCCGCCGCAACCGCTGGGACGATCGCGCCATAAGCTTCATCAGCCTGCTGGGGCTCTCATTTCCGAACTTTGCCCTCGGCCCGGTGCTGATCTTGTTCTTCGCGGTGAATCTCGGCATCCTGCCTGTCTCCGGCAGCGGCACCATGGCGCACCTGGTGTTGCCGGCGATCACCATGGGCGGCGCGCTGGCGGCCATCCTCACCCGCATGGTTCGCACTTCGATGGTGGAGGAGCTAAGCCAGGATTACGTTCGCACCGCGCGCGCCAAGGGTCTGCCGGAAAGCACGGTCGTATACCGCCACGCGCTGCGCAACGCCATGGTCCCCGTGCTCACCGTCATTGGTCTGCAGTTCGGCGCGCTGCTGGCGGGCGCTATCGTCACGGAAACCATCTTTTCCTGGCCCGGGATCGGCCGCCTCACCATTCAGGCGATCAACACCCGAGACTACTACTTGGTGCAGGGCTGTATCCTGGCGATTGGATTGACCTATGTTGCCGTGAATTTCCTTACCGACCTGCTCTATTCGGCGTTCAATCCACGGATCCGGCAATAAATACTGAAAGCCCCTCGTATGACTGTTCCCGAAGTTGCCAATGCTCTCGAGGTCAGCGGCGGTAGAAATGGCCGCCTTAGTACGGTATCCAGTCCCCATAACTCAGCGAACGACCTGAGGAAATCCAACCGCCCTTAAAGTGTTAAAATCCACCTCAATCGGCACAAATGAATACGAGAATTTTCAAACTCCTCGCCGGGGTTCCCAGCTTGCTCGCCAGTCTGTTATTGCTGGCTGCGTGCGGCAAATCCGGACCCAGCACCACCGAACCGGTCAAGATCGGCGTGATCACGTCGCTGACCGGCAGCAACACCGCTTTCGGCCAGGCACACAAGGCTGGATACACGATCGCCCAGAATGAGATCAACGCCGCCGGCGGCGTAAATGGCAGAAAAATTCAGCTGATTTATTACGACGACCAAAGCAAGCCCGACCGTGCAGTGCGCGGTGTTTCCAAACTGGTGGACGAGGATCATGTCCCCCTCCTGCTGGGCGCCTATTCCAGCGAGAGCACGAGCGCGATTGCTCCGGTGTTGACGGCGAAGCAGGTTCCGCTGATTATCCCGACGGCGGTGGCCGACAACATTATGAAAGCCAATTCGCCGTGGGTGTTTCGCGTGTGCGCGGGTTCGGGCGAATATTCGCGGTCCACGCTGGATTTCCTCAAGAACAACGGCAATCCCAAAACCCTGGCCATCGTGTATGAGAACACCACGTTCGGCCAGGCGAATCGCAATTCCATGTCGGTTGCGGCGAAGGCGGCGGCGCTCGACGTCGTTGCCGAGGAAGGGTACCAGGCCAAGTCCCCCGGCTACGAGGCGCTGTTACAGCGCATCAAGGCGCGGAATCCCGAAGTCATCTACTTTGCCTCGTACCTGTTCGACGCTAATGCGCTGATGCGCCAGGCGGCGCAGGTGGATCTGAACACCAGGTACTACACCTCGGCTGGAACCGGCTTCGCCGCGGCTGAATTTCCCACCGACAAGGGCGCGGGAAAATATGCGAATTACACTTTCTCGGTTTCGCAGTGGCTGCCCATGGCGAAGTGGGCGGGTTCGAAGGAATTCGACGAAAAGTATTTGCAACTGACGAGTACTCACCCGGCGTATCACGCCGTGGAAGCGTACGCCGCATTGTTGGTCGCTGCGGACGCAATTAAACGCAGCGCGTCAGCGGAGCCGGCGGCAATTCGTGATGCCATCCGCAATACGGACTTGCCCCAGACCGCTTTTGGCCCCATCAAGTTTGACGCGCACGGCCAAAATGCGCACCCGGTGCTGATTACACAGGTTCAAAACCAGCAATATAGAGTCGTGTGGCCGCCCGACGCCGCTGAAGCCAAGCCCATTGTGCCCACGCCGACCTGGGCCGAACGTAGTTCGGAAGGGTCGAAGCAATGAAGCAGTCCGAATCCAACCCAATCGCCAATTCAGTTACGGTCTATTGGAGGCCCCTATGACGGAAACTAGCGCTCTCGAAAAACCAGCCTGGTTGTGGTGGATTGCAGTGGCGTTCATCATGTTGGGCGCCGCCGGCATAGGTGCGTACGCGACGTACCACCGTGCCGACCGCAAAAGCGCGGTCGCCGCCGCCGGACGCCCGATACTGTGCCTCGCCGGCGCCAACACCATTGGGACGAAATTGGCGCCGTCACTGGCGCAGGCTTTCTTGCAGCAAATCGGCGCCACCGAGGTCAAAGTCCTGCCTGGTTCGGCCTCCGGCGTAGCCACGGTACAAGGGACCCTTCCCGGAGCAACGTCACCCTCCTCCATTGAAATTGACGGTCGAGCGAATTGGGTCGCCTTTAATCGTCTGGCGGATGGCTCTTGCGACATTGGCATGTCGGCGCGTCGCATCAACCAGGAAGAGATTACGAACCTTCCTTTCATGGGCGACATGACTTCGCCCTCCAACGAGCATGTGCTGGCTTTGGATGGCATTGCCATCCTGGTGAATAGCGCTAATCCCGTTGCTTCTCTCAACACCGAGCAACTCGCCGGAATCTTTTCCGGCACAATCACAGACTGGTCGAAGGTTGGCAACACCAAGGGAACCATAGTGCTCTATGCCCCGTTCGCGAACTCCGCGACCGAAGATGGATTCCGGTCCCTGGTGCTCGGCGGCGGAACGGTAGCGCCCAGTGTGAAACGGACAAAGGACATGGCTTCGGTTGCCACGGCCGTGGCCGCCGATCCCATGGGCATCGGATTCGTGGGCTCCGGGTTCATTGGCAGTGCTCGTGCGGTCCCCGTCTCGGAGCGTGGCACCACGGCTCTGCTGCCCAACCGCATGACCATTGCGACTGAAGACTACCCGCTTACGCGCCGTATGTACCTCTACACTGCGGCCAAGCCGGCAAATGATTACGTGAAACGCTTCGTGGACTTCGCGGCATCGAAGGCCGGCCAGGATCTTGTCGCCTCCGCTGGCTTCGTTCCGCAGAACGTGACGGAGGAGACTCCTGTCGCCACGCCACGGTTGGCTCCCGTCGAATATAGCCGGATGACCCGTGGGGCAGGTCGGCTATCGCTGGACTTCCGTTTTTTGCCCGGAGGCGCAGCGCTGGACAACAAGGCGATCACGGACATCAATAAGGTCGTCGATTTCATGGGCGACATGGGCTACGGCGGAAACAACATTCTGCTTTTCGGCTTCGCCGACAACACGGGTAATCCGCAATTCAACGTCGACCTCTCCCAGGCGCGCGCCTATGCCGTAGCGGAACAGTTCATTCAGCGTGGCCTCAAGCCAGGCCTGGTGAAAGGTCTTGGCGACAACCTCCCCGTTGCAACCAACGACACGCCGGAAGGCAGGGAGCGGAACCGGCGAGTGGAGATCTGGCTTAGGAAATAAAGATGGCTTCCGGATCGGATCCAGCAGGTGCGTGCCGGACGACTCCTGCAGCCAATCTTCTCTTGTACGACCTGCAGACTTATCGAATTGGCAAATATTGGGTAGGGCACGGCTTTAGCCGTGCCGCACAGAATCCCTGTGTCATCCCGAGCGAGCACGACGGAGTGGATGCGACGGAGTGCGAGTCGCGGGAGCCTGCGTTTCCGAAACTTCCGAAACGTCCGAAATCTTCAGGGTCGCTTGCGGAGGGCGAACTTGATGGAGATCATGGTTTCTACCGCCACCGGTTCACCGCCGAGCCGGTACGGTTCGTAAACCCACTGCTGCACCGCCGCGATCGCGGGCGCGGCCAATTCGTCTGGTCCCCTCACGAAATTCACGTTCGTCACCCGGCCTTGCTTGGTGACAATAGCAGTGAGCACCACAGACCCGCTGACGCCTCGGGCGCGCGCGGAGGCCGGATAAGCCGGTTCGACCATGTGCGCCAGCTTCCCCGGCTTGAGTTGCGGTGCGGTACCGCTCACGTTGGGCCCTGCTTCCGAGCCGGAAACTGAAAGGGAATTCTGCTCGACCGTGATTTCGGGTGTCCCTGCCGATGCTTCTCCCGGCTCGGTCGACGATGCCACGCTAGCCTTGCTTGACGAGGATGCTACAGGTTCTGCAGGCGGTGAATTGCGACTCCCGCCGACCATGTACAAACCGATGGCAAGCATCGCCAGCGCGGCCACGCCGATGCCAATCTTGGCCCTGGAAGATAGGGAACTCAGTGCCAACGGTGAAGCGGCCACCTCCTCCGCTGGCGGCTCTACTGCGGGAGCGGCGGTCCTGACATCATCCGGTTGCTTTCGAATCTCGGTGACCCGCGCTGTAGGCTGCGATGCGCCGGGTGCAACCGTGGGCGCCGGGCTTACACCCGCACTATAGCTCGAAATCGGTGGGGCGCCGGGAGGCTTACGTTCGAGTCGTCTCCCGTCTGCTACAGACGCTGTGGAATCTGCTTGAAGTGGTTGTGCCGGCGCACTTGGCTGCGGTTGTGCGCTGCCGTGGCTGAGCACCATCGCAATCCCTTTTGCCATGCGGGACAATTCATCCCGATGCCGCGAGCTAAACGCTCGCGGCTTTGAAGACATGACTTCCAGGATTGCCTGCAGGCGGCCGTCCGCCAGCACCGGCGCGATGAGCACCGACCGGATACTTAATTGCTGGCCCGCTTGGGCGCCCACGCGAGGATCGTTCGCGGTGTCGTCGCACTGCACCAACTGGCCGGTCCGCAGACAGACTCCCGAAAGACCGGAATCGGGCCCCAGCAGCACGCCCACATCCGGCGCATTGCCCGCCTTGGCGCAGCAGCACATGGCCGAACTATTGCCGATGGCAATGGCGGCGCCATCGGCGCCCGTGATACGGGCTGCCTCCTCAGCCGCCAATTCCAGGGCAGTTAGGGTGTCAAGCCGGGGCACATCTGCGGTACGCACGGTAGGCCTGTTATACAACGCCAGAGGTGAGAAAAAAACAGGTATTGCACCTGATTTTTGCCTCTGGCAGGCCGCCAACCCTCGCCAGAGCGCGTGCAGCCCACGATGGAAATTTCCTGCAGTATATATGCTGCCCTCATCGGCGTTAGCGGAACCCTGCGTCGTTAGCGATTTTGAAAGACTGAGGATTGGCCGGAACACTGCAAGCTGCGCGGCTATTCGAGCCCCGACGTCATAACGCTGCAGTTGCAATGACGAATCATCGGTAGCGGTCCGGGTGGGTTCTTACTACCGCTTCTGGTCCAAGCTTATTTCCGGCGCCGTCGGCTGCGCCAACTGCGGATCCTTCGAATCGGAGCGCCCTGAGAAGGCGTCTCCATTCTCCATCTCGATCCATTCTTGAATCGCGTAATAGTCTTCTCGCGGGTCGAAGCGCAAGCCGGTCAGAGCATTTCTTTTCCACCATACGACTGCCCCGACGCTTAGGCGACAGCCTGTGGGCAAAGCGAATGACAGTTGAACCGGTTGTCCCAACGAAAGGTGGTCTCCGTCTTCCAGCGACATACCTTTTGTGCCCAGCTGTACGCTGCGTGCGTTGAAGCTGAAGTCCTGTCCTTC
The DNA here is from genome assembly GCA_035691485.1 of Terriglobales bacterium. Taxonomy (NCBI): domain Bacteria; kingdom Pseudomonadati; phylum Acidobacteriota; class Terriglobia; order Terriglobales; species Terriglobales bacterium. The sequence continues at coordinate 17,178 of DASSIZ010000047.1, read as the reverse complement.
CACCTTGACGTCGGTAGCTAAAGCTGCACGTGGATGCTCACGAGGCGGCCCCAGGGGGTTCTTTGAGGCTCGGGCCGCCACCTTGCTCGGCAGCAAAAGCGAGAACTTGCGTAAGATTCGCTTCACTGGCATTGGATTCGTTGTGACTTTATTGCGTGCGGAAAGAGTAGGGAAGAGCACGTTAGTGCATAGGGTAAGTAACGGTTGGATACCCGGGCGGCCCTATGGCTAAAAATAGTCGGTCAAAGGGCTAACCCATCGAGCTAGTTCCTCTTGGTAATTGCGTGCCGCACCATTAGCGGATAAGTTGGCGCTCGAAAGTTTGCGGGTCGAGGAATCGCGCCGCGCCAAACAGCGCAGGGCCGTCCCTCCCCACAAGCCGCCCGCAAGGGCGGCTTCTCTTTTCTGACAACCGTCAACTGGTTAACTGGGCGCGAAACTCGCCGCTACACCGTCGGACCGGCTGCACCAATTACGGGTAATTGACCTCGAAGCCGACTGAACGTAGCTTTAGCCCAGCTCATATGCTGCCCAGACTGTTTAGGCTGCTCTTCGAATGCAAGCACAAGTTTGGGTTCCCGGTCACCAATCCCGGGAGCCACCGGACTTACCAGGTCTGCATCCGGTGCGGCATGGAGTACGAATATGACTGGGAGCATATGACTCGGCTTAGCCGTATTGAGCAGAATTCTGAGACTCCCGACCTGCTCGACGCGCACAAACCCTCTCCAAAAATTTCTGCTAAGCCTGTGGAATCGGTAGCCGGCTATCGCAAGATCTTGTGAGCGGGCTGGCCTTTACGGCGCAGATTGCACCAAGCGATGCGGGCAGTACGCTTGCGGGCAACGCAACTGCGCCGCCTCTGCCAGGAAATCGAACTGGCCTTCGTACAGCGGCACGTCGTGGGCAGGGCAGGTTAGAAATGGCGGGTCCGGCATTGGACTGCCGTTCATCATGTCGAAGTAGCCAATCGTGGCGTCATACCAGCGGCCGCAACCCGCTTGCCAGCATAGGTAACCGTAACCCTCGAGCGCGACTCCGTTATCTTCGTAAGCTGCAAATGACATCGGGACGTGGTGTCGGTCGCATAGAGGAGCGGTGGTAGCGCGGAAGAACACTGATCACCTTCCGATTGCTTGCAGTGGGCAGGTTCAAATTGCCATGATTCCACGCCGGTTCCTATTAGCAAGCCGGGCACCGGGCCTTCAAGCAATCTCAGGATTCAGCAGGCAGGGTGAAGGAAAAGACCGAACCATGTCCCGGTTGGCTCGTGACGTTGATGTTGCCGCCATGTAATTCGACAATCGCCTTCGCAATCGACAGCCCCATGCCCGTGCCCTGGATCGAGACTCTTTCGTTGCGCCCGCGATAGAACTTCTCGAAGATCATGGACTGCTCCACTTCCTCGATGCCCGGTCCGTGATCGGCTACCGAGGTGACCACTTGTCCGTTCCGCAGCTCGGCCGTGACGTGAATCGGCGTATTGGGCGGGGAATACTTGCTTGCGTTGTCCAGCAGTTGCGTGAGGACCTCCGCGATTCTCTTCACGTCCATGCGCAGAGCCGGAAGATCATCCGGAGCATTCACCTCAATGCTGTGACGCTCCGTAGCTTGTTTCGACTCCTGCAAGGCCAGCTGGATCGCGTCGCGAATCGAGTGTGGCTCAAAATTGAGCTCGACCTGGTGCGCATCCAATTGCGCAACTTCGGCTGCCTCTCCAACCAGGTGATTGAGCCGGTCGCTCTCTTCATTAATGACGGTGGCCAGCTCTTTCAGTTGCGGTTTGTCCAGTTCGACCTCGGATAACAGGGTTTCGGCCGATGCTTTGATTGCGGTCAGGGGGGTGCGGAATTCATGCGTCACCGAATCCAGCAGTAAGGAGCGGAGCCGGTCACTCTCGCGAGTCGCTTCCGCCTTGGTCAGCTTCTCCATCGTGGTCGCGCGCTCGATGGCGATAGCAATCAGGCTGCCGATGGCTTCCTGCGTCTCCCGGGAAACATTGCAGCCCACCAAGCCAAGACTTCCGATCGGCCGCACTCCCATCCGGATGGGCATGTAGCAGAGGCCATTCTTTCGATCCAGCACCGGCTCACCCCTGCCGCTGACAGCCTGGAGCTGTTCCAACGGAATCGCGGCTTGGACCACGATGTCGGAGTAGTAAGTCTTCTGCTTGTTTTCAAAGTAAATGGCGGTTCCCACCACTCCGAACGACTCCACGATGAAACTGGGTACGCGGTTGAGCAAACCGAACACGTTTTCCGTGCCCAGTAATCGCTGGCTGAAGGCGTACAGCCGTTCTACCTCCTGGCGCCGTTGGTTCGATTGCTGCGTCTCACGCCGTGCCCGCTCCGACAACTGACTGCCGATGATCGCCGTGACCAGGAATGCAAACAATGCGACCCAGTTCTGCGGATCAGCGATGGTGAATTTGAGCACCGGCGGAAGGAAGAAATAGTTGTAGGCCAGGGTCGACACGATCGCCATGAACAGTGCCACGCGCAGTCCCCAGGCTGCGGAAACGGCCAGGACCGCCATCAGGAACGTGAAGCCCACCGTCGTTGGATTTACCCGGATCAGCCGGAAATAGACCCAGACGATTATCACCACGATGGCCGCGGCGGTGATAAAGCGCAGGATCTGTGCCGGCCTTTTCACACGCAGGATTGTAGCCCATCCGACTTTTTGGGCCGCGCTGGATGAGCCCAACCATGCCGCGGCTCTACCCGGACCCTTTGCGTTGCCACGCGAAGATTGAACTGACCGCAAAATTCCAGACCGAACTGACGATCACACCCGTGATGGCTGCCAACACCCAGGGCCACGCATGTCCGAAAGCGAATTGCGCAACCGTAATGTTGGTCAGCGCGCCGAAAGAGCACGCGAGGTAGAAGACCAGCAAGCCGCGCAGCATTTTCCACCCGTGCAGGCGGGCGTCGCGGAAGGTGATCGTGTTGTTGAGGAAGAAATTCCACGTCATCGCGACCACCGTCGCCACCGTCTGCCCGATAAGGAACTGCGCATGCAGCACTACAAACAGGAAGGACAGCACGGCCATGTGCACCAACAGTCCGCTGCCGCCTACCAGGAGAAACATCGCAAAACGCACCGGCACCAGACCATGGGTAAGCTTGTCAACGACGAGGTACAGGTATTCGAACCCGACATTGACATCGAGCTTGCTTTCTCCGTGTTGGCGCAGACCGAAGGTGTAGGGCACTTCGGCAAGGCGCAGCTTGCGGTCGGCCGACGCAACAATGTCCACCAGGATCTTGAACCCGGTGTTCGACATTTTTCGGACCACCTCGAAGAAGCAGGAGCGGGTCAGCATGAAAAATCCGCTCATCGGGTCCGATAGTCGCGTTTTGCAGACAACGCCGCTGAGCTTTGCCCCAAAATCGCTGAGCAGCGCACGTTTCCTGGCGAAATCGCCCTTGCTGCCGCCGCTGGCGTTGCGCGTGGCGACTACCAGGTCGACATCGCCCCGCCGGATCGCCGCCAGCATCACCGGCAGGATCGACTCATCGTGTTGCAGGTCCGCATCCATTACGGCCAGGAAGCGTGCGCTCGTTGCCAGCATCCCCTCAACGCAGGCGGAGGCGAGGCCGCGCCGCCCGATCCGTTGCAGCACGCGGAGTCGGGGCTCGCGGACGCCCAACTCGCGGACCACGTCGGCGGTCCCGTCCGGCGAGTCATCGTCCACGAAAATCGCCTCCCAGGAAACTCCGTCAAGCGCGTTTTTTAAGCGTTCCACGAGCAAAGGGACGTTACTCCGCTCGTTGTAGGTGGGAATGATCACCGCCAGTTCCAAGGTCTGGCCCGTCATGCCGGTAGTAGCTCCGTGTTCAACGCCAGGGAAACTGGCCAAAGCGTCTTCTCCTCCTACCATGTTGTTCGTTTCACCGCCCATCGGAAACTTCGGCGCGCTCTACCTATCAGGCAAAGTATAGGGCTTCAGGCCTGCAGCCTTGAGCCTGCACATGCTTGCAGGATTGTAAGCACTGTCGGCCAAACTGTAACAGTGCCGGATTGTAGCCCACTTCGAATTAGCAAGATGTGGCCTGATCGGACGCCCGAAGCGCTGGAAACGCGGATGCGCTGCGCCGATCGACTGTCGACGTGCAATTTTGACCAAGGAATGGACCCGAGCGGCCGTCGCCCTCGCCCGCGGCGCCCGCACGCCACGAATCTGCAATTTTCCTTTAAACCTTTCAGGCCCTCGCCTCTTCCAATTACAATTCGGCTGAATTTCTGGCTTGCGGGCGGAGTTCCGGCGCAGATTTTGCGACGTTAGGTATCATCACTGGGCCAGATCGCTTTCATGCTTATGTTCCTGCCGCGCAAGCTGGGAGCAATTCGGCAATCGTTGGCTAAGCCCTCCCACTGAAATGGGTCTTGCTCAAAACTCGAAGCTGAAGCGTCCGGTCATCCCGGTGTTCATTGCCACCACCGTCATGCTGAGCTTCATCAGCTTCTGGCGGGTGGCGGCGGTAGTGCTGGCGGATTTGGCCTCCTCCGCCTATTACGTCGGCGGCGATGCCGAGAAGGTGATTGGCAAGAGCGCGCCCTGGTTCATCCTCGCCGTAATGCTGTTCAGTTATGCCGTCCGCTCCGTCTACATCGAATCCAGCAGCATGTTCGTGCGCGGCGGCGTGTACCGCGTTGTCAAGGAAGCTCTCGGCGCCACTCTCGCCAAGATGTCGGTTTCCGCGCTGCTCTTTGACTACATCCTCACCGGTCCGATCAGCGCCGTATCCGCCGGCCAATACCTCGGCGGCTTCGTCCTGGAAATTTCCGTTTACGCCGGGCACGGGGTGCGCTTTAACGAAGATCACTTCGCCGCCGTCTTCGCCGTCATAGTCACCATCTATTTCTGGTGGAAAAACATTCAAGGCATCCACGAATCCAGCGACAAGGCCATGCAGATCATGAAAATTACCACCGTGATGGTGGTCATTCTCATCGCCTGGTCGCTGATCACGATCTTCAGCCGCGGCGCCCATATCCCGCCCTTGCCATCGCCCAGCAATTTCAAAATGGATAAGGAGGCATGGGGCTGGCTGCATGGCACCTGGGCGCAGTCACTCACCTGGCTTATCTTCCTGGTGGGCTTCGGCCACTCCGTGCTGGCCATGAGCGGCGAAGAAACGCTGGCCCAGGTCAACCGCGAAATTGAGAGCCCCAAGCTTAAGAACCTCGAACGCGCCGGTCTTGTGATTTTCCTCTACAGCCTGCTTTTTACCGGGTTGGTCTCCTTCTTCGCGGTCATGATCATCCCCGACAATGTCCGGCCCGACTTCTTCGCCAACCTCATCGGCGGCATTGCCATGTATCTTGTCGGCCCGCCCCTGCCGAAGCTGATCTTCCACGCCTTCGTGGTCCTGGTTGGCGCCCTGATCTTGTCGGGCGCGGTGAACACCGCCATCGTCGGCGCCAGTGGTGTGCTCAACCGGCTGGCCGAAGACGGTGTACTGATGCCTTGGTTCCAGCGGCCGCAGAAGCGCTACGGCACCAGTTTCCGGATCATTAATCTCATCGTCGGCCTGCAGGTTCTTACCATCATCGTCAGTCGCGGCAACGTCTACTTGCTGGCGGCACTGTACGCCTTCGGCGTGATTTGGAGTTTCGCCTTCAAAGCTCTCGCCGTGCTCGTGCTCCGCTATACCGAGCCGGAAAATCGCGAATGGAAGGTCCCGGGGAATCTTCATATCGCCGGGCGCGAAATTCCGCTCGGGCTCGTCGGAATAGCGCTGGTATTGTTCGCCACCGCGCTGATCAACCTCTTCACCAAGCAGGAGGCGACCATCGCCGGCGTCGCTTTCAGCCTGGTCTTCTTTGCTATTTTTACCGTCAGCGAGCGCTATACGCTGCGCCGTCAGGAGGGGAAGCACCACGCGCTGGAGCAGTTCCGCGTTTTCGCCGATCCCGAGCTCGATACCCAGCAAGTGCGCGTCCGGCCCGGCAACGTACTGGTTCCCGTCCGCGATCCCAGTCTTTACTATCTTCGTGACATCCTTCGTCGCACCGAGACCGCCAAGCAGGACGTTGTCGTCATGACCGCCCGGGTTACCCCGCGCGAGCACTCCTTCAGCGGCAACCGCATGTATGAGGCCAAAGAGATTTTCGACACCTACGAGCAAGAACTGTTTTCGCGGGTCGTGGCTGTGGCGGAGAAGGAAGGGAAGCCGGTGTCGCTGCTGGTCGTTCCCGGCGCCGACGTGTTTGATACGATCCTGCTCACGGCGCAGCGATTGGAAGCGGCGAAGCTGGTGTGCGGCCTCTCCACCAAGCTTACCGCCGACGAGCAAGCCAAGCTTACCGGCGACGCTTGGGAACGGCTGCCCGAACCCAAGCCGCGTTTGACGCTGGAAATCATCTCCCCCGACGGCAGCCGCAAGGAATACCTGCTCGGACCTCACACTCCGCGACTGCGCGACGAAGACCTGGCATTGCTGCACGACCTATGGCTTCAGCTCACCACCGACCCACGCTACTCCGGCCTGCACCACTACGATTTGGTTGGCCTCGCGCTCAAGGAACTGAAACGCGAATTGACCGGCCCTGATCGTGATCGCCTCATGGCCCTGCTGCAGCAGGAACTGGATGGCCGGGTCGGCAACCGGCCCGACAATGGGTAACCCGCCCGACCATGAAAGTAGCGGCGCCACCAATTGAAATCTGCTCTCACCTGATAAGTTGGCCCGCTTTTGACGGGTCGCGGCTTTAGCCGCGCCTTTTGCCACTACCTCTTGAAATCCTGAGTCCCGCCGGAACGGCAGTTTCCCTTCCGGATATCGGTTGGAGCGCGCTCGCCCTCGAGCGCGACTCCGGCAGGCACGACGGTTCATAGCCCGGCACCGCCTGCCCTGAGCAAAGCCGAAGGGTGAGTGCCGGGAACGCAGTCATAAACAACCTGAGTCCAGCGCGGCAGTTCATAGCCGCCACCTAAGTGGCGGGAAGCCTGTCCGAGGGACCACACGAACGAGCGGCCTGCACGTGCTTGAGCGCGAGCGCAGCGAGCCCGGCATGCTTCGCCAGCCCAACGCGTTAGCGTTGGGTAGGATTCGCAAAACCAAGCCAGCCCGAGCGAACGCGAGGCCGACACGTTTTTGTTGAGGACGACAGCCCGAAACACGCTGCGATCAACACCAAGACATCCGGCCGCGCAGCGGCGGCACAATGTGTAACTCTGGGGCGCAAGAGAGGGTCATACGGTTACATCAACTCCACCGCAGGGACGTCAGAACCCAGCCCGGCGCCTGAGTGCCGGGAAACTGCACGTACCAAGACTGTATCTCCCTCTCCTCTAGTGTCAGCGGTATCGTGTCTCAGGCGAGGCCTTTGCATTGCCGGTTCGGGAGGCTTACGGCCAAGTGGACCGTTACATTTGTATTCACGGGCACTTCTACCAACCGCCCCGCGAAAATCCTTGGCTGGCCGCGGTTGAATTTCAAGCGTCCGCCACTCCCTACCACGACTGGAACGAACGCATCTGCGCCGAGTGCTACGCGCCCAACAGCGCCTGCCGCATTCTCGACGACCAAGGGCGGATCGCCAGGATCACCAACAACTATTCGCACATCAGCTTCAACTTCGCTCCCACGTTGCTTTCCTGGCTGGAAGAGAAAGCGCCTTGGACTTACGAGCAGATCCTTGCCGCCGATCGCCTGAGCCGCGAGCGCTTCTCCGGCCACGGCGCCGCGCTGGCGCAGGCCTACAACCATCTCATTCTCCCCTTGGCCAATCCGCGCGACAAATACACCCAGGTGCTTTGGGGCATGCGCGATTTTCAGCACCGCTTCGGACGTGATCCCGAGGGCATGTGGCTGCCGGAAACTGCGGTGGACCTTGAGACCTTGGAGTGCTTGAGTTCCCTGGGCATCAAGTTCACCATCCTGGCTCCGCATCAGGCGCTGCGCTGGCGCAACCGCCCGTGGCAGGATTGGGTGACCTGCGACGGTGGCGCGATCGACCCCACCCGCGCTTATCAATGCAACCTCAGCTCCGGCCGCTCGATCAGCCTCTTCTTCTATGACGGACCGATCTCGCACGCCGTGGCTTTCGAAAAATTGCTCTCGAACGGCGAGAATTTCGCCCGTCGCTTGATGACCGGTTTCAACGACGCTCGCACCTGGCCGCAGTTGATGCACATCGCCACGGACGGCGAGACCTACGGCCATCACCATCCGCGCGGCGACATGGCGTTGGCCTACGCGCTGGAGTACATCGAACGCAATCACCTCGCGCGCATCACCAACTACGGTGAATTCCTTGCCCTGCACCCCGCGACGCAGGAAGTCGCGATTGCGGAGAAGACCTCCTGGAGTTGTTGTCATGGCATCGAGCGCTGGGAATCCGATTGCGGCTGTAACTCCGGCACGCACCTCTCCTGGAATCAGCAGTGGCGCCGCCCTTTCCGCGATGCCCTGAATTGGCTGCGCGATCATCTGGCGCCCCTCTACGATTTGGAGGCACAGCCGTTATTGCGCGATCCCTGGAGCGCTCGCGACGACTATATCCGCGTCGTGGTCGATCGATCTCCTTGGGTCGCCGATGCTTTTCTTGCCCGCCATGCCGTTCCCGGCTTGTCGCGCGAGCAGCAGGTACGCGCCCTCAAGCTGCTGGAATTGCAGCGCCACCTCATGCTCATGTTCACCAGTTGCGGATGGTTCTTCGACGAGCTCACCGGTCTTGAAACGGTGCAGTCGCTGCAATATGCGGGCCGCGCCCTCCAGCTCGCCCGGGAATTGCTGGCCGTGGACCCCGAAGAACAATTCCTCTGTCGCCTGGAGCAGGCTTGGAGCAACCTTCCCGCCTGCGGCAGCGGACGCCAGGTTTACGAACGCTTCGTTCGGCCGGCCATGCTCGATCTGGAAGGAGTCGGCGCGCATTACGCCATCAGCTCGTTATTTGATGGCTACCGCGGCCGCAGTTACGTTTACTGCTATAGCGTCGACTTGCTCGAATCGCGTGTGCTCGAGTCGGGGAAAGCCCGGCTCGCTCTCGGCCGCGCCGACGTCTCTTCTCGTCTCACCCGCGAGCAGTTGACCCTCAACTTCGCCGTACTTCATTTCGGCGATCACAACCTCACTGCCGGGGTTCGTCCGTCATTGCGCGAGGAGGAATTCCGCGGCCTCGTGACGCAGGCCACACGCGCTTTCCAGTCGGCCGATTTGCCTGAGTGTCTGCGCGTGCTCGACCGCCATTTTCCCGGCGCGGCTCATTCCCTGAAGTCGCTGTTCCGCGATGAGCAGCGCCGCATCGTTTCGCAAATCGTTAACTCCACCCTGGGCGAAGCCGAGTCCGTCTATCGCCAGGTTTACGACCAACACGCGCAGCTCATGTGTTTCCTCTCGGACTTGCAGATGCCGTTGCCTGGCATCTTGCGCACCACCAGCGATTTCGTCCTGAACCGCGGTGTCCAGCGCGCGCTGACCGATCATGACGTTGACCTGGAGCGCATCCGTGCCCTCATTGAGAAGGCCTCGCGCGACCGCATCCAGCTCGACGTTCCCGCTCTGCAGTTCGCCATTCGCGAACGCCTGAATGCGCTGGCGGATCAGTGGTCGCAGAAGCCTTACGATCGTGACTTGTTGGAAACCGTCTCCGCCATCGTCTGCTTGGCCCGCGTCCTGCCGTTCGACGTGGACCTGTGGAAGGCGCAAAACGTGTATTACCGGCTGCTCCAGGAAGTATCCACAAACGCGCTGGCGCATGAGATCCCGGGCGCCTGGTTTGAGCACTTTGTGCAGTTGGGCGACCGCCTGGGAGTCACGGTCCCGGATGGCGCTTTTTCATGTCCGCTTCTCCCGGATCACGTGGGACCGCCACCCTTGCACAGCGACCACCCTGGTTCCGGCTTTGCTCACCTCGCCTCCCCTTCGCAGCGCCCCTGCATATAAGAGAACCGGCTAGCACCGGACGCAACGCCCAGGTACCCCCGGTCGGTCAGCTTTTCGCATACCACTTGATGTTTCTTGTTGCACTCTTTTGGGGCAGGGGTATGATGCACAGATCGAAGTGCAGGGGAGCTCACCCAGATGTTGGCCCGTGTCGTCGCGTTTTCGGCTGCTTCCGTTGCCGCTGCCGAGTTCACAAAGGTCGTCGAAGAAACAGCGCTTCGCGACCGCTCGGGATGCATTGCCACGCTCGTACAAATTCGTGGACAAGCCGTGATGGAAGTGAGTATTTGGGAGTCGGCGTCGGCTGCTGAGCACTACAGCAGTGAATGTTATTCAGACTTGCAGAGGATGCTGAGGCCCTATCTCAAGTGTGACTCCAAGCTCTACACCTTTGATGCGCCGGGTACGAACCGTTCCAACATTCGAACCCGCGCCGCGCTCTCAAGAACAACAGACTCTTTCCGCTACGCACGAGCCGGCGTCTTTGCCACCACGCGATCATACGCATTTTCATCGCGGCGGCGTTCTAGCTCAACAAGTTGAGGAGTGAAAAGTTTCTGTCGGGCTCGCCTTAGACTGTGGGCACCGGTTCCAAACGGTCGATCTCCACTGCCATCCCATACTGCCCGCCTTCGGACTTCGAGCGAACGATCCGCCCGTGACAACAGACCATCCCGCTTACCGGCAACCCCACCTCTTCCGGCAGCATAAGCAGAATGTCGATATCGCTGCCAACTTCGACCTTGGCATCGGTGAAACAGAATAAACCTCGTTGGCTGATGTCCTTGGTCGATGCGGCGATCCGGTGCTCCGCCGCAGCGATAGTCGCCGGGGCTTCAAAGCGAATCCGCTGCTCGCAGCGTCGTTCATTGCGGGTGGTGTCAGTCATCGCGCTCCTGCCTCAAACTGCTCAGCATGCAATTGAAAGTTCTGTGACCTCAGCGGCACCGCGCCGGGTTCTCCAATCAGCTGGGCGCGGAGCGCGCGAACCTCCCTAGGCTCTGCCGACCACAATTTACAAAGTGAGTGTATCCTAGCGTCGAAGCGGAAGCTTCTTTAAACTTTTGCTAATCACAGCACAATTGCTGCTGGTGGCCCTTCGCGCGTCGGCGTCGTCGGCCCGGAATTTCCCATCGTGTTAACCGGCGACTGTGCTTATTTCTGCCTGATCTCGGTGATCATCGCGAAGCAGCAGAACGGCGCTGGCTCGGCGGGTTGCTGTTCCGCTTGCTCCGGCATTACGACCCCACGATGTGCCGGGCATTAAACCTCTGGATTGGGCGTGTCGTCAACCTGCTTCGTGAATCCTACGAGAACCCAAGCCAACTCCCGCGCCTCGCATGAGCGCGCGCGACCGCGCAAGTCGGGCTGAACCTCTGGTTGGTTCAGCCGCAACCTTGTGGCAAAGATTTTATTTTGTGAGTTGGACCGGACTAAATTTTCTTGACGTCTTTCGCCTGCGGTCCCTTGGGCCCCTGCTCGGTCTGGAACTCGACTTTGTCTCCTTCGGCCAACGACCGGAAGCCGCTGCTGACGATCGCGCTGTGATGAACGAAGACGTCTTTGCTTCCGTCATCGGGGGTGATGAAACCGAATCCTTTGGAATCATTGAACCACTTTACCGTTCCTTGCATGGTGCTCTCCTAACCCAGCAGATGATACTTCGCGCCCTTAGCACGGCGCAAGCTATAGCCAGAAAAGTCAAAAGATAAGAGCCTGGAGCTAAAAGCTAAAAGCTAAGAGCTGGAAACCAGGAACTGGAAGTTAGAGACCAGAAACTAGAGGCTTTCATTCCATGTGGGAAATGAGTGGAAATCTCCGCTAAACACTGCTGCCTTAGCGCCCTCGGATTATCTTCCACTGCACCGATGTTGGGCGTTGACTGCTTTTGGTTCAGTGTTACTATCCCGCCCGTCGACGGTCGAAAGGGTTGGCTTCAATCATCGGTCGCCAGTCCAAAGTAGACTGAGTGGTCCGCCAGGCGAGGCAACTCGTCGAGCGGCCGGACCCGAAAAAACCGACGGATACTGCGAGGTTCCGTTGGGGTTCGGTACTGCGAAAGCAGTGATCGCATCAAGGGGCTGTGACGGTACATGCGTCCACGTCGTTAACTCCCTCGCAGGAGTTGGCGGCTAGACCATAACCAATGTCATAGCCCTTTTAATTTTTTGTCGCTAGCCTCGCTGCATCATCGCCACCCGCGACCTCTGGCAAGCCCAAACTTGCAGCCGACGCCAGCGGCTCGTCGACTTCCCTACTTTCAGCGACACCATCTTTACAAACTTTTACTTCTATCCGGAGACTTTTCCCTCCCGCCTGCGTCTAATTAATTAACCAAACGGTTAATTATTGTGGGGACGAATAGGTTCGCATTCGTGAGGAGAAAGCATATGAAAAGCAACGCGAAATTTGCGGCGATTCTGTTGGCCGCGATCATGAGCCTGGGCGGATTGGCGCTGGCTGACGCAGCCAGCGACGCTGCCCTGCAGGCCAAACTCGCTGCCGAACTGCAGAAGAAATCCGAGTTCAAGAATGTGCAATCCAGCGTGTCCGATGGCGTGGTCACGCTCCAGGGCACGGTTGACTCCTACAAACACAAGCTCGACGCGGAGAAGAAGGCGCGCAAACAGAGCCACAACGTACGCGACGAAATCAGCGTTGCCGGACCGGAAATTTCCGACGCCGCGCTGCGCGACAAGCTGGCGAAGAAGCTCGCCTACGACCGCGTCGGCTACGGCAACGTCTGGAACGTGCTCACCGTCGGAGTCGACAACGGCGTGGCCACCGTCGGCGGGGAAGTCCGCAATCCGGTGGACCGCGAATCCGCGATCGCCGAGGTCGTCAACACGCCCGGCGTGAAGGGCGTGGTGAACCAGGTGAAGGTTGCGCCGGCCTCGTTCTACGACGACCGGGTGCGCTTCAGCGTGGCGCGCGCCATCTATCGCGATCCGGCGCTCAGCCGCTACAGCCTGGATCCACAGGCGCCGATCCGCATCGTGGTCGACGGCGGCCATGTCGGGCTCTACGGCGTCGTCATGGACAACTTCGATCGCAACGTAGCCTTCATCCGCGCCAGCGCGGTCCCAGGCGTGTTCTCAGTGGAGAACCACCTGCAGACCGACAAGGAAGTCGCGCGCTAGCGTGAGTACCAAGTAGCGGGCACTGACTACTGATGACGGGTTAGCCGACAACCGAGAACCGTCATAAAAATGCACGGCCGAAAGGGCCGCGCTTTTTTTTGGCGACTCGCTAAACTGCACCAGGCGCCTGGCACCAGGTACTCGGTACTAGCTACTCTTCTCACGCAACGTTCTTGTTCTCGTCATCCAGGTACTCGGCGGGAACATCGTCCTCCGGCACCTGGCGCGTAGTGACCTCCGAGACGTCGGGGTCCTCGGCGTCTTCCACGCCCTCGACGAGGCCGGCCTCCAAGGCGTTTCCTTCCTCGACTAACTCCTCGACGCTTTCAGAATCCGCGTCGGGCAGGTTCGAAATCTGCTGCGTGTCGCCGGATTGCCCGGCGGAGTTGGGTCCCAGTTCGTCGTTTTCGCGGTTCTTAGCCATGAGGTCGCTCCGCATGTTCAGATGCGCTCCGCGACATCGTCGTCGGGCCTAAAAACCGGACGATCGGGACGGCATAGGTGCTCCTTTGGTGGTGAGCGGAATCAGCGAGTTAGGTCCAGATAACCTGAGGTTTTGGGCAGGTAGCCTGGGGTTTTCGGTCTGACTGGCGGCGGGGAGCGGAGGAAGAAGCGGCGACGAGTTGCGAGCAATGGCAAGAAGACGGAAAAGGAAACCGAGATTCCTTGCGGGCTGAAGCCCGCTCGAAATGACAAGTCTCCGAAAAAAGCATGCTTTCCAGGGCTAAAGCCCTGCGCGGCCCGAGACGCTAAAACGAAGTCTCTCGCGGGGTTCTGGGAGGAAGAATGTTTTGCACGGCGGAGAGAGGTTTGCCGTCGGAGGCGCGGTGGATAGAGACCGGACCGTTCACATTTTTCAGCTGGATGCGGACGGCGCCGGAGCCGAGCCGCCCGGCGAGGGAGTGGCCGACATAGCGACCGTCGTCGACGGGAAGTCCGAAGTCGTTGCTGATGCTGCCGTGCACGGTGCGAACGTGGACTTCGGCGTCGGTGTCCGAGGGAAGAGTCACGGCGACTTCGCCGTTGACGGATTTGAGCGCGACGTCACGCGCATTGTCGGACTGACGATTGGCGGAAATGACGGGTCCGGAAACAGTGTCGAGTGTCACTTCCAATGCGCCATTGATGGTGGAGAGATCAGTGCGGCCGCGGAGGCCGGAGGCGCGCAGATTTCCGTTGATGCAATGCGCGTCGACGTCGCCGGTGACGTTCTGGATGTCAAGATTGCCGTTGATGAGCTTGATGCCGTCGAGGCGCGCACTGGCGGGCACAGTAAGGGTGTAGTCCACGGTGGCGGGGTTGTGGATGGGGTCGTCGCTGCTGTAGTTGAGCTCGTGCCCGTCGTCGTAATGGGTTCTGATGTAGATAGAGCTGGGGCTGGCGTCGACCTCGATTTTGGCCTGGTCGAAGCGCTCGCGAGTCCCGGCGTACTTAAGGGCGTCAACCTTGACCTCGTTGCGGTCCCAGGAGCTGATCTTCACCCATCCGTTGATGTTCTTGAGCTGGATGCTTCCGCCCGGTGTGAGCGTGTAGGCGTGGTGGAACTCCTCTTGAAACGCCGATGACGTTTGCGCATTGGCGGATACGGCGGCAACAGCGCCGAAGAAAAGGCCAAGAATGATGGAGCGGTCCAGTTTCATAATGCCCCCCGTACGAGGGGTTGGACGAGTGGAAGAGGGAAGGGTGAGCGAGAGAAAACAAGGGCTAGGGCTACTGTTTAAACGGTGACTGCAGTGGCGGAGGCGATTTCGTCGAGGATACGGCGGGCGGAGGCGGCAGGGTCGGGGGAAGCGGTAATAGGTCGTCCCACGACAATATGGCTGGCGCCGGCGGAGATGGCTTCGGCCGGGGTGACGACGCGCTCCTGGTCGGCCTTGGCGTTGCCGGCGGGACGGATGCCGGGGGTAACGATGGCGAAGCCGGTGCCGAGTTCGCGGCGGATCTCCCGGACCTCGCGAGCGGAGGTAACCACCCCACCGCAGCCGGCGGTGCGGGCCAGGGCAGCGAGCCGGAGCGCCTGGTCGATGACCCGCCCGGAGACGCCGATTTCGGTGAGATCCTCGTCTTTGAGGCTGGTTAGGACGGTAACGGCCAGGATCAGGGGGCGCGTAGCGGCGGAATTGATTCCCCCGGACGGACTCAAGGCCGTCGCTACAGAAGCGGTGGCCGCGGCTTCGACGGCGGCCCTGAGCATCCGGAGGCCGCCGGAGGCATGGACGGTAAGCATGCGGACACCGAGCTGGGCGGCCATGCGGACGGCGCTGGCGACGGTATTGGGGATATCGTGGTACTTGAGGTCGAGAAAGACATCACGGCCGGAGGCCACCAGGTCGCGTACGATCTGGGGTCCTTCGGCCGTAAATAACTGCTTACCTACCTTATAAATCTGGGCCGAGTCGCCAATCGTTGCCACGATTCTTCGAGCCTCGGGGGCACTGGGAACATCAAGGGCAACAATCAGGCGCTCGCGGGCGTCGGCCATGCCTGCCAGTTTAAGGCATAAAGGCCTGAGATTGTGCGATTTCCGGCGCCGGCTGGACGATATCCAGGCGCACGGGCTGTATACCCGCGCCGCTCATGCCGATCTGCCGGGCCGCCCCGTAGGACAAGTCGATGATCCGGGCCGAGGGCACGGGGCCGCGGTCGTTCACGCGGACCACTACGGACTCGCCGTTGTGCAGGTTCGTTACCCGGACAATGGTTCCCAAGGGCAGATGCCGGTGGGCGGCGGTGAATTGGTACATGTTAAAGGTTTCGCCGCTGGCGGTTTGTTTTCCGTCAAATTGGTGGCCATACCAGGAGGCGGTGCCGACCTGATAAGGCTTATGCGGCTTCAATCGGGGCCCGGAGGCGTTGCTTTGGATCGCGTGCTCTAATGGATCGGGGTGCGTGTTCGTTCGGGGTGCCGCCTCCAGGCCGGTGGCCAGTAAAACGGCCGCCAGGATGTAAGACAGTACTCGTCGCATTGTCACCTCGCGCGTTCTATAGTCGTCCCTCCCCCGAGAAACGATCGTTAAAGGCTAGCAGACGAGGGGGGAAAGTCAACCGGGAGCCCCAGCCAGAGGTAACTTGGAGTCCCGAAATGAGACAAAACGGCGTGGCGAAGAGGCGCGGACAGGAGGCCGAAAGGAAGCAGTTACCAACCTGATTCCCCCTGCTGTCTAGGAGTTAGAAGCGACCTTTTGAGGGGTAGTTGGCCGGTCAGAAGGCCTTTCTGGCTGGTATCAGAACGAGACGGGCATGTACCGCCGTAACACCGGTGTAAACTCCTGCCATGCCTGAAACCAGACCGATAGTGCTCAGCATCGCCGGATACGATCCGTCGTCGGGGGCGGGGGTCACGGCAGACATAAAGACGATCGCCGCCCATGGTTGCTACGGGGTGACCTGCATTACAGCCCTCACGATCCAGACAACGCAGGGGGTCAAGAGGGTGGAAGCGGTCCCGGGACGCCTGGTAGCCGAGACCCTGGAGGCTTTGGCGGGGGATGTGGCGCTTTCGGCGGTCAGGATAGGAATGCTGGGGTCGGGAGATGTGGCGGAAGCGGTAGCGGAGTTCCTGGGGAAGCGCCGGCTGAGGAACGTGGTCTTGGATCCGGTGCTGAGGGCTTCGTCGGGGCTGGACCTGCTGGATGAGCGGGGGGTGGGGGTGGTCAGGAAGAGGCTGCTCGAGCTGGTGGACGTGATCACGCCTAATCTGAACGAGGCGGCGGCGCTGAGCGGGGCGGAGGTTTCAGACCTGGCTGGCATGAAGCGGGCGGCGGCAAGGCTGCACGAGATGGGAGCGCGGGCGGTGGTCGTAACCGGCGGGCATTTGAAGTCGCCGGTGGACGTTTTGAGCATCGGCGGAAAAGTAACTACGTTCGCCGGTAAAGGCATTGATTCGCAGTCGACGCACGGGACAGGATGCGCGTTTGCCACGTCGCTGGCATGCAATTTAGCGCGCGGATTCGAGCTGAAGGATTCAGTGAGCGCGGCGGGACAGTATGTGAGACGCGCCATCGAGCGGGCGTACCGCGTGGGAAAAGGGAAAGGGCCGCTGCATCATCTTTATGGGATGAGGGAAGCATGAGTCAGTTGCCAGTGGCGAGTCAAACGCAACTCCAACGCTCACGCTATCCCGAAAAACCGATTCCTCA
>DASSIZ010000046.1 GCA_035691485.1 Terriglobales bacterium | reverse complement strand
CGCTCGCGTATCCACGGCCCCAGTACGGAACCCCGATCCAGTACCCCATCTCGGCCCGCTCATGTTCCCGCTCGATGTGCAGGCCGACGCTACCGCAGTACTCGTCAGAAGACGCAACAAAGATTGACAGCCGTAGCATTTTGCCCTTCTCGATCTCAGCTTCCATGACTTCGAAATACTGTTCCGCGTCCTGACGGGTATACGGGTGCGGGATACGCAGCGTCGTCGCGGCGATTTCGCGCGCCGAAATAAGCGGCAACATCTGGTCGAGATGTGCGCGGTCGAGCGGACGGAGCACCAAGCGGGTGGTGCGTATTTCCCTACCAGCGGTCATTCGCTGCATTGTAGCTGCGTTACGCTGTCGAGGCCATGATTCTGCCGTAATGCGGCGATTGATGATAAATCGACTAATGAGATGGTCCGCCGCTGGTCATGCCTCGATGTCATGATGCAGCAGCTCAGGAGCGGAGGATCATCACATGCAGATTGCGTCGGTTGGAATCGACCTCGGCAAGACCACCTTCCATCTGGTTGCACTCGACGAGCACGGCAAGATTGTGGCCAGGAAAAAGTTCTCCCGCCAGCAACTGCTGGCCTACACGGTGAACCTGCCAAGTTCGCTGATTGGGATCGAAGCCTGCTCGGGCGCGCATTTCATCGGTGCGGCGCTGCGTGACCAAGGCCACGATGTGCGGCTGATTCCGGCGCAGTTCGTAAAACCGTTTCTCAAGTCGAACAAGAACGACTTCCTGGATGCCGAAGCGATCGCGGAAGCGGTGGCGCGGCAGAACATGCGCTTTGTGCCCATCAAGACCGACGACCAGCTCGATCTGCAGGCGCTGCACCGCGTCCGCGACCGGCTGGTGCATCGTCGCACGGCGCTGATCAACCAGATCCGAGGTTTCCTGTTGGAGCGTGGCATTATTTTCCCGCAGGGGCCGGCAAACCTGCGCCGGCAGATGCCTGCCATCCTGGAAGATGCCGAGCAGAAGATTACGCCGCGCATGCGCAACCTGCTCGATCATCTCTGGCAAGAGTGGAAGTCACTGAACGCTGAGATCGAATCGATTAGCGATGAGGTCGACGCCATCGCCAACCAGGATGCAGCCTGTCAGCGCCTGCGCCGGATACCCGGAGTGGGGCCGCTGGTCGCCACCGCAACCGTAGCCGCGATCGGCAACGGCGCCGCCTTCCGCAAGGGACGCGAGTTTGCCGCCTGGCTGGGCCTGATCCCGCGACAACATTCGACGGGAGGCAAAGCGCGGCTGCTCGGCATCAGCAAACGAGGCAGCATTTACTTGCGCCGCATGTTCATCCACGGCGCGCGCGACATGCTGCTGCGAGTGAAGTACGACACCGGCCGATTAGGGCAATGGGCGCATGAGCTGGAACTGCGGGCGCCGCGCAACAAAGTCGTGGTGGCGGTCGCTAACAAACTGGCGCGCATTGCCTGGGCGGTGCTGGCTACGGGAAACGAGTACTGCAACCAGGCAATCGCAGCCGCCTAGGTTTCGATTCCGAAAGTCTGCTGAGGAGAAGTCAGGACGAAAGAACAGTCAAACGGCGTGTTGGAGAACCTGCTTACGGTAAGGTCGCGCAAGACCGTTCGACTTATGAGGACCAGCACGCGCGGATCATCATCATGGCCCGGAGAAAATCCTCCACTAAGAGGCCGGATACATTTACGCAGACTGTACTTTCGGCTCGCAACTCCTCTTGCAGTACCGCGGCGGACCACTCTTGACAACTCGGCTGATTTCGCGCCGCGCCGTTCGGAAAAAATGCCTCCGATTTTGTTCAAAAACCGGGGGCTTGCGCGCTGCTTACAGAAAAATACTTATCGCAAACGACGGCGAACTAGTCCGCCAAGACCGAGCAATCCGGTTCCCATCAGCAGCATGCTGGCTGGCTCAGGAACGGGCGGTGTTCCGGGCACATTATCTGCTCCAGCAGTCGTTCCGAATGAGAACGTTGCGCCGGTGACCGTCGTGCTCGCGGTTACTCCAGCGATGGAGATGTTGAACGTGGCGGATTGATTGAGGAATGGATTGTGTGGGCCGTTGCCCGCAATGGACCCATTGGCGTTGCTATAGACATTGCCAGCGCCGGGAGGGCCAATGATCAGGTGCGCCGGGCCGGTTGGCGTCCCGAGTACATTAAGCAGAAGCGTATTACCGCCGAGGCTAGATAAACTCCAACCGGTCGACACCGTAGAGCCCAAAGTGAAAGTGCCACCGCCTTGAACGGTGATTTCCTGTCCAGAACTTGAGGACAGGGCTGCACCGGCAAACGAACTGCTCAGCGTGAAGCTCAAATCGCTCAGCAACTGAGCCACATTCGTCGGATTGGCCTGGAGATTTGTCAAAGTTATCGACAGAGTTCCAGCACCGGTTGTGAAAACCGCCTGGGCGTTTACCGCACCGCCGGAGGTTGTGGCCCCTGGAGGTGTTGTGAACGTGATGGTATTCGCACTCGCCGTGGAGATACAAACGGCCAAAACGATGAGGGTGGACAGAGCAAACTTTACTCTCATGCAGGGCCTCGGGGGATTAAGCCCACGCGTTGGGCGCAGGGTACCCACGGGTAATCGAGCAATATTACGGCCGTTTTAGCCGTGGGCAAAACCCCCGTTTATTCATGCATTTACCTCAGCAAGAAGCTCCCCGAACTATGGAGAGCTGCAATTGTTTGCACAGTGTCAAGAAATCTACTTCTCCAACGAGCGATAAATCGTCTTCACGTAAGCTTGCGCTTTCTATTCGCCAATGCAGCAACTTCGGTGCGGCATTTGGCGAGCCTGCTGCGGCGCACGGAGGTTTTGTGACAGGCTCTTATTTCGCGAACAGTTTCGCCAGCAGCCCTTTTCCCTTCTCTGCCGGCAGGCTCAACGTCGCCAGGATGGAATTGAGTGCCGGTTCCGCGAGTGGTTGCGCGTCCTTGCGTAACCGGATCATCTCCACGAACGAAGTGTACCGGTCCAGGCAATAGAAGCAGTCGCGGATGTGTTCTTCCGCCAGTTCCCGCTCACGCCACGAGAGCTGTCCATTGATCATGTTGTTGAAGGTCCGCAAAGGAAGGCACTTTTCGGTGTGCCCTTTTTCCGCCTCCAACATCAACACGCGCGCGGAAGTGTTGAAGGCGTCGGCGGTGGCGGCCGGCAGGACCTCGGCCAGGCGCTTGTCGGCTATGTCCTTCACCGCTTGCGCGGTGGCTTCGGTATTGAACATCATGGGGCCAATGCGCGGCGCGTCGTAGCCCTTGATGAACATCCAGAGCACTTCGCGCTCCATCACCGGCAGATCTTTCATGATCGAGCGCACCTGCTCCAGCGACAGCTCCGGTGTGGGCACCCGCGCCACCTCGCGTCCGTAGGCGAATACCAGCTCGCGGAAGGCCATCAGGAATTCGCGCTCGTTCTGAAACTTGATCTGCCGGAACCAGGCGTTGTCGCCGGCGCGCGCGCGCTGAAAAACCTGCGCCACGTGGGCATCGATTTCCGGCGCCAGCATGGGAAAGAAGTGCTGCAGCAATGTCCGCGCGATGGGCGCATAATCGCGGACAAATTCCTGCCATCCCAGCCGCTCGCCCCGGCCGCAATCCTCCGCCATGGTGAAGATGGTGCGAACTGCCATGGCTTGAGTCTAACAGCGCCGCGCTGGGTTGCGGACTTCCGGCAGGCTTCGCCCCCGGCGCCGCGCTGCTGGTTACAGGCTTCAGGAAGAACTGAAGCCTGCAGCCTACGACACAACCACGGTTAGCGGACTCGGTTTGCATCCAGCGTCAATGGGCGCTCCAGCACGATCTGCACGCTGGTTCCCACCGGCAGGCTGACATCAGGGCCGCGCGTCAGGAGCACGCTTGCCAGGCCGACCGCGGCGCCGGCGCCGCCGCCGATTCCCGCGCCTCGAACGCCGCGGTCCACAACCGCTCCCACTACCGCGCCTTCGCCGGCGGTCTTGGCAACCGTGCCTGCGTCCTTGCCCTTGGTGCCGTTCTGCTGAACCGTGCCTTCCTTATCTCTGACGGTCTGCGATTCCGAGCCGGGCAGGTTTTCGACTGCGCCCGGCAGCATGACGGTATAGCCGTTGTGGAAGATCATGGTGTTGAAGTGCATCAGGAATTCGGCGCGACCCTTGACCCGCCCCGGACGCTTGATCTCGCTGATGCGGCCCTGCACGTAAGTCCCGGCGGGAATCACGATGCGATCGTTGGCCGTGATCGGAAACACGGTTTCCGCATACACCGCGTCACCGACCTTGGCGCTCTTGGTGGAAATCCCCTGCGCCAGCTTCAGCGGAATTTGCGTTCCGGCGGGAACGGTAATGCCGGGACGTGAAACTCCGCCGCTCGCCTCGCGCGCATCCGCCGCCTGCTGTGCCGATGCCATCGCGCCGAGCAGTAATAACAAGATTCCCCATCGCATAAAAATGCCTCCGAACCGCTGCTTACGAACTTTGAACACGGAGCGCAAAAATTTGTTTCTGGCCGGAATCCTCATTCCACCTAGTCAGTACAACAGATACTTCCTCCGAACCGCCTCGAACTGCTCCAGTTCTTCGCGCCAGTTGTCAGCGATATTGCGCGGGTCGGTGCCGGCGGCAATCGCGCTCATCACGCGCGGATCGTTAATCAGGAGAATCATCTGCCGCATGTCCCATTCGTTGGGATACAGCTTGTGCAGCGCCGACGCCAGCTCGATTCCCAGCTCCGGCGCGTCCAGCGTATTCCTGTCGAGCACGACGACGTTGACCCCGCCGCAACTCTGGCCGCCATATTTCTGTCCCGCCGCTGGGGTGAACGTGGTCGGCACGAAGCGCACCCCCGGAATCAATCGCGCGTTCAGGTAATCGGCAAATTCCTTGGGCTTGATCCACGGCGCGCCCACCAGCTCGAATGGCGCGTCTGTCCCGCGGCCGACGGAAACATTCGTGCCCTCGATCTCCGCCACGCCGGTGTAAAGCGTATTTTGCGTCAGGTTGCGCAGGTTGGGCGAGGGACTCACCCAGGTCAGCCCGGTGGAATCGAACCAGTCGCCGCGAATCCAGCCTTCCATGGGAACGACCGTAAGCCGCGCATTGATGCGACGCTCGGCATTGAACATCTTCGCCAGCTCGCCGATGGTCATGCCGTGCCGCGGCGGCTCCTCTGTGTAGTTGACGAAGCTCTCCTGCCCCGGCTGCGAAACCGGGCCCTGCACGTAGGCGCCTGTAATCGGATTGGGACGATCCAGCACCACGACCTCGATCCCGGTTTTCCCCGCCGCTTCCAGCAGATACCCCAGCGTGGTCTCGTAGGTGTAGAAGCGGGCGCCGGCATCCTGGACGTCGTACACCACGGCATCCAGGTCTTTGAGAACCTCCAGCGGTGGACGGCGCTTGGCGTCAGTGGTGCCGTAAACGCTGTAGACCGGAACCCGCGTGGCGGTGTCGACTGTGTTGCCGATGGCTTCGGTCTCCAGGTCCCCAGTAACGCCGTGTTCGGGGCTGAAGATGGCGGCCAGCTTGATTCCCTCCGCCTGCGCGAGGACGTCAATCGTGCGCCGGCCCAGGCCGTCGATGCCGGTCTGGTTGCTCAGCAATCCAATCCGCCGCACCTTGCCGGGTGCTCGCAGCACATCGAAGTTGTGCGCCTCCAGCACATCAATTCCGGTCTTCACCTGCCCGTTGCGCACGTTGATCCGTCGCGAGGCCGCGTAGCTGTCGTTGTAGCCGGTGATGCGCGCCAGCCGCATCTTCTCTTCTTCGCTCTCCGACAGCTTCAAGGCCGCCGTAACCGCGGTCGCGGTGCGATTGCGCAGCGACATCACGTCCTTGCTGTGGCCGCGCGGATGCACCGCGTTGGTCAGGATGATGATGTAGGTTCGCGTGACCGCATCCATCCACAGCGATGTCCCGGTGAACCCGGTGTGGCCGAACGATCCCACCGGCAGCAGGTCGCCGCGATTGCTGGAAAACGGACTGTCAATGTCCCACCCGAAGCCGCGCACCGAGGTCGCATTCGGCGGCTGCTGTGGCGTGGTCATCTTTTCCACCATCAGGGGCGAGAGCACCGGGCCGCCGCCATCCAGCATGGCCTGCGCGAATTTCGCCACATCCGCGGCAGTGGAAAATATTCCTGCGTGTCCTGCCACCCCGCCCATCCGGCGCGCCGTGGGATCGTGCACCACACCGCGCAACATCCGGCCGCTTTCGTCGTACTCCGTCGGCGCGATGCGCGGCAGCCACGCGGCCGGCGGCAGGTACGTCGTCTCCTCCATTTGCAGCGGCTGAAAGATGTGCACTGACGCATATTTCTCGAGCGGCAACGCCGATACCCGCTCCACCAGGAAGCCAAGGACTTCGAAATTCACGTCGCTGTAGAAAAACCGCGAGCCCGGCGCGTACACCGGTGCAGTGTCCATCGCCATGCGAAAGGCGGTGTCACGGCCTCGCCACGGCTGCTTCAGATCCAGGTCATCGGGCAGCCCAGAATAGTGCGTAAGCAATTGCCGCACCGTGATGTCCTGTTTGCCGTTGGTGCCGAACTCCGGGAGATAACGGGCCACGGGATCGTTCAGCCGCACTTGCCCGTACTGCACCAGGCGCATCACCGCCGTCGTGGTGACCAGGCACTTGGTGAGCGACGCCATGTCGAAGATGGTGTCCAGCGTCATGGTCTCGCGCCGGGGCTCCAGGCTGCGGGATCCGTAGGCCTTGCGAAAGACTACTTTGCCGTTATGCCCGACCAGCACCACCGCGCCGGGAATCTGGTGCTGCTTGACGGCTTGCTCGAAGATGACGTCTACGGCGCTGAAACGCTCGTCCGCCGTGGCGGAAAGACGGGGCTTGGTGGCGGTTCTGGCGGGCGGCTTGCGCTTGCTCGTCTGCGCCGCGGCCGGAACCGAAAACGCGCACGCCAATACCACGGCCAGAACATAACAACACGAGGTCCGCAAGGTCCTCCTGTGGAAGGGGGGAATCTCATCGCGAAATTTACAGGAGTTCGCCTTGACAGTACAGTGGTCCGTGCAGCCAGGAATGCAAAGCGTCAGCCATTCAGTGCCGAATTGAGGAGCGGCAGAATTGCAGAAACCATGCTGAGTAACTCGATTCCCCGCCTCCACAGTTCGGCGATTCCGCAATTGCCCGGAATGGTATTGACCCCCAATTTCGCTGTCCAATACCAGCGCTTCAGCCGCGCTTTCGAGCTGCTGCGCGAGGCGATTGCTGCCCGCGCTTTTCCAGGGTGCTCGCTGGCCGTCTTATACCAAGGCCAGTTGATTGCATCCGCCGGCCTGGGCCGCTTTACCTATGAAGCAGATTCGCCGGAAGTCGATGCAGCCACCGTCTTCGACCTGGCCTCGCTGACCAAGATCGTCGCCACTACCACCATGGCAATGATTCTTTACCAGCGCGGCGTGCTCGACCTGGACCTGGCGGTGCAATCGGCGGTGCCCGAGTTTGCCGCCAGGGAGCTGAACGATCCTCGCCGCGCCGAGGTAACGATTCGTTCGCTGTTGGCCCACACCTCCGGCCTGCCGGCCTACGTTCCGCTGTTCGAGAGCGCCGGCACTCGTGACGAACTCCTTTTTGCCGCTTGCCGCACGCCATTGCAAGCCGCTCCCGGCGAACGCGCCGACTACAGCGACATCGGGTTCATCATTCTCGGCGAAGCACTCGCCCGCCTCGGCGACGATGCCCTCGACAGCTTCTGCCTGCGCGAAATCTTCGGCCCCGCCGGCATGGTCAATACCTGTTTCCGTCCGCCGCGCCAGATGCGCCCATCCATTCCTCCCACCGAGGATGATCGTAAATTCCGTCACCGCATCGTTCAGGGCAAAGTGCATGACGAGAATGCTCACGTGATGCACGGCGTGGCCGGGCATGCAGGCCTGTTTTCGAATGCGCCCGATCTTGTCCGCTTCGCCCATGCGCTGTTGAGCAGCCACCTGCTTCGCCCTGAAACCGTGGCCGTCTTCGCCCAGCCGCAACCAGTCCTCAGCGGACAGGGACGCGCCTTGGGATTCGATTTGCCCTCGCTGCCCTCGCAATCCGGACGATGCTTCTCGCGTCATTCGATCGGACACTTGGGGTTTACCGGCACGTCCCTGTGGATAGACCTGGAACGCGATCTCGCCATCATCTTGCTGAGCAATCGCACCTGGCCCAACCGCACTTCGCAGGCGATCAAGCAGTTCCGGCCGGCCGTCCACGATGCTATCTGTGAAGCTTTAGGATTGACCCCTGGTTAGCGCGGTGTTTTTTGAGCCTTAAGCCTGGCGAGCCCTGCGGGTTCGCAGAGCCGGTCTAGCCGTGCCCCACATCAGCGGATTTGAATGGGCGCAGCCGTGCCCGATGGGTGGCGCAGGCCTTTAGGCCTGCGAAAACACTCATCAAATATTTGTCATCCCGAGCGAGCGCGAAGGAGCGAACGCGACCGAGTGGCTTGAGTGGGACTCACAAGTCGCAACTCTCTCAACTTTCCCCTCGCTGCTACACTCCTCAATGATGGATGAGCCCGAAGACCTGCACGATCTGCGGACCGAGGCGCAAAATCCCGCCTCCGCTGACCTGGATACCAAGACGGCACTGGAGATCGCGCGCATCATCAACGCCGAGGATGCCAAGGTTGCCGGAGCAGTGGAACGCGCGCTGCCGGAGATCGCGCAAGCCATCGATGCCGTCGCCAAGACCATTGCCATTGGCGGGCGCCTGATCTACGTCGGCGCCGGCACCAGCGGACGCATCGCCGCACTCGACGCCGCCGAGTGCCCACCCACCTTCGACACCAATCCGGAGACCGTACAATTCATCATGGCGGGGGGTGTGGAAGCACTGTGGAGTCCATTCGAGCCTGCCGAAGACTCGGCTGAATCCGGCCGTCGCGAAATGGCCAGCCGCAATCCCGGTCCGCGCGACGTCGTTGCCGGCATCGCCGCCAGCGGGCGCACTCCTTTTACCCTGGCAGCGGTGGAATACGGCCGCGGCCGCGGCGCTCGGACCATCGCCATTACCTGCAACCCCGACACTCCCCTGGGCCACGCCGCCGACATCGAGATCGTAGTCGAAGTCGGTCCGGAGGTGCTGACCGGCTCCACGCGCATGAAAGCGGGCACCGCGCAGAAGCTGATCTGCAACACCATCACCACGGGCGCCATGGCGCGTGCCGGCTACGTGTACGGTAACCTGATGGTGAACGTGCACCCGAAAAACGAGAAGCTGGTGGCGCGCGCCGTCGCTATCCTGGAGAGCGCCGCCCAGACCGATGCCGGGCGTGCCGCCGCCGCGCTGCAGGGATCCGGCAACAGCGTTCCGATTGCGCTGATTATGCTGAAGACCGGCGTAAGCAAGGCGGAAGCCCAGCGGCACTTGCAATTGGCTGGCGGCAACGTCCGGCGCGCGATTGAATCGGCAACGCTGCTCAAGAAATAGGGTGTAGGGTATACGAGCAGGTTCTCCTGACTCCCAGCTCCTGGCTACTAACTCCTATCTTTCGTGCTAGGGCTCTCGGCTTATTACGTATTCGCCGCTAATCTGGCAAACTGATAATCGAGAACCGACGACTTTCATGGATAAATTCGTTATTCGCGGCGGCAATCCCCTGCTCGGCACTGTACGCATCAGCGGCGCCAAGAACGCCGCCCTGCCCGCGATGGCCGCTGCCCTGCTCACCGACGAGCCTTTGGTGCTGGAAAATATTCCGCAGGTGCGCGACATTGAAACCACCCGCCGCCTGCTCGCCAGCATGGGCGCCGAGGTCGAACTCGGCTACGGTCGCGCCCAGCATCGCACCACCATTTCCTGCGCCAACCTGCTCCATCCGGAGGCGACCTACGAACTGGTGAAGACCATGCGCGCTTCCACGCTCGTGCTGGGACCGCTGGTCGCCCGCTGCGGCATGGCGCGTGTTTCCCTGCCCGGGGGCTGCGCCATCGGAGCGCGTCCCATCGATCAGCACATCAAAGGCCTGGAGCGGCTGGGCGCAGCGATCACTACCGAGCACGGCTATGTCGTGGCGCGCGCCGATCGTCTTCGCGGCGGGCACGTCGTATTCGACAAGATCACCGTCACCGGCACGGAAGATTTGTTAATGGCCGCGACCCTCGCCGAAGGTGAAACGCTGATGGAGAATTGCGCGCGCGAACCCGAAGTTGCCGATCTTGCCGCGCTGCTCATCAAGATGGGAGCGCACATCGAGGGCGCGGGCACCTCGACCATGCGCATCCGCGGCGTTGACAGGCTGGGCGGTGCGCGTCACCGCATCATCCCCGACCGTATCGAGGCCGGAACGTTTCTCATTGCCGGCGCGCTTACCGGCGGCGACATCAACGTCACCAACTGCGACCCCTCTCATCTCACCGCGCTCACGCAAAAGCTGGAGGAAGTGGGCGTCAAGCTGCGCCCCAACGGCGACTCGGTCCGGGTCATGGGCGATGGTGGCTTCCGCCCCGCCGACATCAACACCGAGGAATATCCCGGCTTCGCAACTGACATGCAGGCGCAGTACATGGCGCTGGCGACGCAAGCCGATGGCACCTCCATCATCACCGAAAACATTTTCGAGAACCGTTTCATGCACGCCCAGGAGTTGGTGCGCATGGGCGCCAACATCAAGATCGAAGGGCGCAGAGCGATTGTGCGCGGCCGGACTCCGCTCAGCGCCGCCGCCGTGCTCGCCTCCGACCTGAGGGCCTCGGCCACGCTCGTGCTCGCCGCGCTGGTCGCCGACGGCGAGACCATCATCGACCGCGTTTACCACATCGATCGCGGCTACGAGCGCATTGAAGAAAAACTGAAAGCCGTAGGCGGCGAGATTCGCCGCATCGGCGAGATGTTCCCCAAGCGCGCGACGGTTCCTGTAGCCCAGGGCTGAACCACGTTTTTTTAATAGCGGCCGCTTCGCCGCTCACCTCCCGACGTGTCCCGAAACAAACCTGTTGCAGAAAACGGAAAGTAAGGCGCGTGCCGCCCCCTCATTGCGAAAGAACGCAGACAGAATGCGCTTAATGTAACAACGGCGGCATGCCTTGAATCGGCGCGCCAAGGTTGTTGACATGAGCGACCATCTGCCCAACGACCCGCCGGCAAAACCATGGGCGGTCTACGGCGTCACCATCACGCTGCTGGCGATGGGCATGGCAATCCTGCAGTGGCAAACCTGGCGCGGCAGCAGCCACCTGCACACGCTGATGGAGCTTCCGGCGACTCTGCTGGCGCTGCTCGTCGGAGTGCTGGCGCTGGTCCGCTTCTACAGCAGGAAAGACAATACCTTCCTTTTTATCGGCGCCGGTTTCGTGGGAACCGGGCTGCTGGACGGCTATCACGCGGTGGTCTCGTCGCCGTACTTCATCCAGTATTTTCCATCGCCGCCGCCTTCGCTCATCCCGTGGAGTGGTTTTGCGTCGCGGCTGTTGCTGTCGGTACTGCTGCTGTTGAGTTGGGCGTTGTGGAAACGGGAAGAAAAGCTCGGGGAAAAAGGCCGCGTCGCGGAATCGCTCGTCTATGCGATGGTGGGCGCCTCGGCCGGGACCTGCTTCCTGTTCTTCGCGCTGGTTCCGCTACCGCTCGGTTATGACCAGATTGGCTGGGTCCAACGCCCGCAGGAGTTGCTGCCGGCCATGCTCTACGTTGTCGCCCTGGTCGGGTACTGGGGCAAAGGGCGTTGGCGCCGGGACCCGTTCGAATACTGGCTGGTCGTTTGTATTCTCCTGTGCGGCGGGCAGTCGTTTTACATGACGACATCGCACAAGCTGTACGACACCATGTACATCGCGGCACACGGCCTGAAGCTGCTGTCGTACGTAGCGGCGCTGACCGGATTGATTGTGGCCATGTATCACCTTTTCCTGCAGGAAGAGGCGATCGTTTTAGAGCGGACGGAAAAGCTGCAGGCGGAAATCGTCAAGCGCAAGCGGGCGCAGGAGCTGGCCGAGTCCGCCAATCACGCCAAAAGCCAGTTCTTGGCCCACATGAGCCACGAACTGAGAACACCGCTGAATGGAATCCTCGGCATGATCGAGCTGGCATTGGACACCGGGTTGACTCCCCATCAGCGCGAGTACCTGGGCCTGGCAAGGACTTCGGCGAACTCCCTGCTCACTGTGATCAACGACATCCTCGATTTCTCCCGGATCGAGGCGGGCAAACTGCAATTCGAAACCGTGGACTTCGATCTGCGCAACCTCCTCCAAGAAACGCTCAGTACCTTCGTTCCACAGGCGCGGGAGAAAGGACTGGAACTCAACTGGGAAGCAGCGCTGGATTTGCCGCAGATGGTGAGGGGTGACCCCAACCGGTTGCGCCAGGTAGTGGTCAACCTGGTGGGAAACGCGATGAAATTCACCGAGCGCGGTCGAGTCCACCTGAGCGCGCAGGTGGAGTCGATGACCGGGAACGAGGTCGTGCTGCGCTTCGATGTGAGCGATACGGGAATCGGGATCAGCGCAGAAAACAGGGAAACAATTTTCGAATCGTTCGTGCAGGCGGATGGCTCGACCACCCGGCGCTACGGAGGCTCGGGATTGGGACTCAGTGTCTCCCGCCGCCTGGTCGAGATGTTTGGCGGGCGGTTGTGGCTGGAGAGCGAGCCGGGAACGGGCAGCACGTTTCACTTCACGGCGCGGTTAGGGATCGGAAGCAAGCCTGCGGCCGCGCCGAGTGTGTCTCCGCCGGCAAAAAACTCCGCGCGCTGGCAAGTCCCGGAAATGCGAATTCTGCTGGCGGAGGACAACCCGATCAATCGCACGCTGGCGCTTCGATTGTTGGAGAAAAACGGATACCGGGTGGATGTGGCGGATGACGGGAGACAAGCCCTGGAGAAGTGGAAATCCGCAAGCTATGACTTGATCCTGATGGACGTGCAGATGCCGGAGATGGATGGGTTCGAGGCCACCGCGGCAATCCGGGAAATTGAGAAAACTACCGGTGCGCATGTGCCGATTGTCGCCATGACCGCCTATGCCCTGACCGGCGACAAGGAACGATGCCTGGCGGCAGGAATGGATGGTTATGTCTCTAAGCCGTTTCGGATTGGCGAGCTATTGAGGACCTTGCAGGAGTTCGACAAGAAACTCGAGGAGCCAGTCGCTGCCAGATAGATTTCTGCGATTGCGATGAGGGCATGACACGGGTCTCTCACCCGTGACCACGGTCCACCTGTCGGACCAGGACCTTAACCGGACACGAACCGAACAACAGAAATCAGAACAGGAAAGGAGGAATAAGATTGCCAGAGCGGGCACGGCCACAGCTCAACGGCTGTGGCCGTTTCCCATTTGACCCGTCGCCAGAGCAAGAGAAAGCACGCTCGAAATCGGGCGCGCTTTTCAGTCTTCAGGCTTGTTAGCGACCTCTGCCGCGATCGCCGCCACGGCCGCCGCCAAATCCGCCGCGACCGCCGCCATTGTGTCCGCGACCGCCGCGTCCACCGCGCCCGCCACGACCGCCACCACCTCCGCCGCCCCCGTGGGGACGCCGGCCGCCGCCACCGCCGCCACCCTCGGGACGCGGCCCGGCGGAATGCGCTTCGGCGCGGTTGAAGTTGGGCTCGCCTTCGGCTTCAGGTTCTTCGGCAAAATCACCGCCGCCCTCAAAGGTCACCGGTCCGGTCGCTGGCGCGCCTTCCAGGCTGGCGTCCGCCGGGCCTCCACCCATCTTCGCGCGCTGCTCTTTCAGGATGGCCTTGCGCGAAAGTCGGATACGGTTTCCTTCCACCGACAGGACCTTCACCAGGACCTGGTCGCCTTCCTTGAGTTCATCGCGAACGTCCTTGATGCGGTGCTCGGCGACCTCGCTGATGTGCAGCAGGCCGTCGGTGCCGGGGAAGATTTCGACGAACGCGCCGAAATCGGCCAGCCGCACCACCGTGCCCAGGTAGGTCTTCCCGATCTCGGCGGTGGCAGTGATGTCACCGATCATCTGCAACGCTTTCTTGGCCGAATCCTGGTCATTGGAGGCGACGTTGACGCGGCCGCTGTCCTCGACGTCGATCTTGACCCCCGTAGCCTCGATGATGCCGCGAATCACCTTGCCGCCCGGCCCGATCAGGTCCCGAATCTTGTCGGTAGGAATCTGCAGGGTGTAGAAACGAGGCGCGTATTCGGAAACGGCGGTGCGCGGCTCGGAAATTTCCGCCTTCATCGCCTCCAGGATATGTATGCGCCCGCGGTTGGCCTGCTGCATGGCTTCCCGCATGATCTGCGGCGTGATGCCCATCACCTTGATGTCCATCTGCAGCGCGGTAATGCCCTGCTCGGTTCCGGCAACCTTGAAATCCATGTCGCCGTAATGGTCTTCGGCGCCGGCGATGTCGGTGAGGATGGCATACTGCTCGCCTTCCTTGACCAGGCCCATCGCCACCCCGGCTACCGGGGACTTGAGCGGAACACCGGCGTCCATCAACGACAAGGAGGCGCCGCACACGGTCGCCATTGACGACGACCCGTTCGACTCCAGGATGTCGGAAACCACGCGCATGGCGTAGGGCCAGTCCGCTTCGTTCGGCAGCACGGCGGAGATGGCTCGCTCGGCGAGCGCGCCGTGCCCAATCTCGCGACGCCCGGCGCCACGCAGAAATGCCACTTCCCCAACCGAAAACGGCGGAAAGTTATAGTGCAACATGAAGCGCTTCTTGGCTTCGCCTTCGAACAGTTCCAAACGCTGCATGTCGTCCGAGGTGCCCAGGGTGGTGGTGACCAGCGCCTGGGTTTCGCCGCGGGTGAAGGTGGCCGAGCCGTGGGTGCGCGGCAGCACGCCGACTTCAATCCAGATTGGCCGCACCTGGTCAAAGGCGCGCCCGTCGGGACGGCGGTGCTGTCCGATCACCTGCTCGCGGAAGATGCGCTCGCGCAGGATTTCGAAGTTCGTGCTGAGCTGCTTGCGCGCATCTTCATCGTCCTCGGGAATCGCTTCCTTGAGTTCGGTCTTGAGCGCCTTCACCAGCATGGAACTCTCGTGCTTGGGATGTTTCTGGGTATCGAGAGCGTCGCTGAGCTTGTCGCCGATTTTCTTGCGCAGCGCGGCGATGGCTTTTTCGTCCACCTGCGGCGGCTCGAACTGGCGCTTCGGCTTGCCGGCCCGCTTGGCGAGGTCGTTGATGGCGGCGCAGATCTTCTTGATCTCGGCGTGCGCGAACTCGATGGCATCCACCACCGTGTCTTCCTGCACCTCGCTGGCCCCGGCTTCAATCATCACGATGCCGTCGGCGGTGCCCACCACCATCAGCCGAAGCAGGCCTTCGCGCATTTCTTCGTAGGTGGGATTGGTGATGAACTGTCCGTCCTTGAGGCCGACGCGCACCGCGCCTACCGGCCCGCCGAACGGGATGTCGGAAAGCGTCAAGGCGCAGGAGGCCGCATTGATGGCGGCCACGTCGGGATCGTTCTGGTTGTCGGCGGAGAGACAGAAGGCGATCACCTGGGTTTCGCTGCGGAAGCCCTCCGGAAACAGCGGCCGCATGGGGCGGTCAATCTGGCGGCTGGTGAGAATTTCGCGCTCGCTGGGGCGCCCTTCCCGCTTGATGAACCCGCCGGGGATGCGCCCGCCGGCGTAGGTGTATTCACGGTAATCGACGGTCAGGGGAAAGAAATCGATGCCCTCACGGGGCTCCTGGTTGGCGGTGGCGGTGCCCAGCACCACGTTGTCGCCGAAACGGACAACGCAGGAACCATGCGCCTGTTTGGCAAGCTTTCCGGTTTCAAAGGAGATTGATTTTCCGCCGGTTAGTTCAACGGTAACGGACTGCGGTTCTGGCTTCATTGAAATCCCTTCCACGATGGGGGCACCGGAGCGTTCCGCGGCTGGCGAAACACGGGTGCGATGGCGCTGGCCCGGTGATACCGCCGGGGTCGGGCGCAGACGAACACGGGGAGACGCAAGGCTGCCGAGTCACTGGTTATTCAGGCAATCGCTACTTGCGGATGCCAAGTTTGGAGATTACGTCTTTGTAGCGCTCGGTGTCGTATTTCTTGAGGTAGTCCAGCAAGCGACGCCGCTTGCTGACCAACATCAGAAGGCCGCGCCGGGACGCGTGGTCCTTTTTGTGCGTCTTGAAGTGCTCCGTCAACTGACCAATGCGCTCACTCAAGAGGGCGATTTGCACCTCTGGACTGCCGGTATCGCTGGTGTGCGTGCGGTATTGGTCAATGATGGACTGCTTATGCTCTCTCGCTAACACGGAACTGGGTGCACTCCTGTGATTTTCCAATCTGTGTACGTCAACGAGCCTAACACGCGCAGCAGAAGAGTGTAAAGCTACGCAGGAGCGTTATTTAGCCCTTTCTCGAGCCCTATATCCAACCCCACGGCAGGGGTGGAGAATCTCACGTCTGCAGGAGCAACGAAGTTGCAGCGCGCTCGCCCTCGAGCGCGGACAATCAATACACAGGTTCAGCCTGTCGCAAGTCCCCGGGTAAAGCTCTAGGCCAGGCAGGAGCAACACCGGAGCAGGCCTGGTGTTGTAGGAGGTACAAGGAGTGGTTGTGCTTTGTCGGAATTGTGGTCATCAAAATCCGAAGCAGAACCGGTTTTGCGGCATGTGCGGAGAAACGCTGGTAAGCCGGAGCGCGCCGGAACCGGTAGTCGAAAAAGTTCCTATCGAGGTGCCGACGACGGCTGGTCCAGGTGCGCCTACCGAGCCAAAACCCTTGCAAACGATCCGCGAGTCCGAGCCTTCCGAGCCGGTCGCGGTGGACCCCGAGCGCACCATCGCTCCGTGGTGGGAAGACGAACGCGAGACCGCCGCCAGACCCCCGGAGCGCGTTTCGCCGAACCGGGAACCGGAGCCAGTGACGCCGCCGGCTGCGGCCGAACCCACGCGGCGTAGCGACAAGTGGTGGGTGGACGAAGGCGAAACCACCGTGGGCGGTCCGTCGTTCCTGGGATTGAGCAGCGGGGACAACGTCGAGAGCGGCGGATACTCGTACTTGTTCCAGGGAGAAGAAGAGCGGTCGCACGCGGGACGCTGGGTTGCGCTGCTGTTGTTGCTGGTGGTGGGCGGGGTGGTCTACGCCAAGTGGCAGCCCATCCGCGATTACGTGCTGACCATGGCAATCACGCATTCCAAGCCCCAGGTGCAGACGGCACCCGCCAACGGCGATCAAAGCGCAACCGCGGGAACAACCACGGGCAGTTCGACGACGGCGGGAAGTTCCGCCCCTGCCACGACGCTCGCCAGCAGCGATGCGCCCTCACAGCCAACCATCACCACGGAAAACAAGGCTGAGAACAAGACCCCCAAGGAGGGTCTTCCCCAAACAGACAAAGGGTCCGCCGCTGCGGCAGCCAAGCCGCCTGACAATGCAAACTCGAACGCGGCCGACGCGGCATCGGGCAAGGCGGATAGCTCAGCAGCCTCGAAGACTCCGGGCGCACAGCCGGGCAGGACGTCAGACGTACCAGCGAAAGCGGGCGCGAAGCCGCAGCCATCAAAAGAGGAAGCGTCGGCAGAAAGCTCCGACGAAAAAGCTGTTGACGACGTGAAATCGCCGGCTGCCGGAAAAGTCCGTGGACCACAAGAGAACCCTGGCGGCGAACTGGTCAATACCGGCGAGAAGTATCTCTATGGGCACGGCGTGGCGCGGAGTTGCAACCAGGCGGTGAGTTATTTCAATGCCGCGGCGGCCAAACAGAACCCGCAGGCCTTCAGCCATCTGGGGGCGCTTTATGCCACCGGAGAATGCGTGCCCATGGATCGCGCCACTGCGTACGCGTATTTTCGTCGCGCTTACGCCAAGGAGCCTGCCAATCACTACTTTGAACAGAACCTGACCATGTTGTGGCGGGAGATGACTCCCGCCGAGCGGCAGCGGGCGACCGGTAATCGAACCGCAAGCTTCTAGCCCGGTCCCAAAACCCGTTTGTGTAGCGGCCGATTTCAATCCGCCGACATCGCCAACTCCTAACTACTGCCCCAAACCCCTGGCCGGGTGCGTTTCCCGAGCGCGTGCATTGGTCACCCCGTTCTGTGACTGGGCTCACCGCTTTGTTGTTCGCCAAAAACGACAATAGCCGCGGCTGAGGTGCATTGCAAAAATTGCGTGCCTCCGGCCATGCCTGGCGCCGCAAACCGGGCGTATGTCACCGAAAGGAGTCGAACGGCATGCCGCTCAAAGAAGTACTGAGACAAAAAATCGAGGAATTCCGTCCTCGCACGCAAAAACTCACCAAGGAATTCGGCCATGTCGTGATCGACGAGGTCACTATCGAGCAGACGATGGGAGGCGCGCGTGACATCCGCAGCCTGGTGACCGATATCTCGTATCTCGATCCGCAGGAAGGAATCCGCTTTCGCGGCAAGACCATTCCGGAGACCTTAGCGTTCCTGCCCAAGGCGAGAAATTCAAATTATCCGACGGTCGAAGCTTTCTGGTACTTCCTTCTGACCGGTGAATCGCCCAACCAGGCCCAGCACCGCGAAGTCCTCGGCGAATGGAAGGTGCGGCAGATCGTTCCTTCCTACGTGTGGGACGTCATTCGCGCCCTGCCCCGCGACAGTCATCCCATGGTCATGCTCTCCACCGGCATCCTGGCCATGCAGAAGGACTCCAAGTTCGCGCATTTTTACGGCTCCGGCAATTTCAACAAGTCGGTTGCCTGGGAATACGTTTACGAAGATGCCTACGATATCGTGGCCCGCATTCCCATCATCGCCGCCTTCATTTACAACCTGAAATATCGCAGCGATTTCCAGGTAGCGATCAATCGCGAACTGGATGCGGGAGCCAATTTCGCGCACATGATCGGGCAATGCGAAGAGTACAAGGACGTTGCCCGCATGTACTTCATCCTCCATTCCGATCACGAATCCGGCAACGTTTCCGCGCACACCACCCACCTGGTGCACTCCGCCCTTTCCGATCCCTTCTACGCCTATTCGGCCGGTCTCAACGGCCTGGCCGGTCCTTTGCATGGCCTCGCCAACCAGGAAGTCCTGGACTGGCTGCTGAAGTTCGAAAAGAAATATTGCCAGGGCGCGGAGCCGACTAAGGAACTGGTCACGCAGGCGCTGTGGGACACGCTGAAGGCCGGACAGGTGATTCCCGGATACGGCCACGCGGTTTTGCGCAAGACCGATCCGCGCTACATGTCGCAGCGCGAGTTCTGCCTTGCGACTCCGGGTCTCAAGGTCGATCCGCTCTTCAAACTCGTTTCCATGATCTTCGAAGTCGCGCCCGGGGTGCTGACGCAGCACGGCAAGGCCAAGAACCCCTGGCCCAACGTCGATGCTCAGTCGGGCGTCATCCAGTGGTACTACGGGCTGCACGAGTGGGATTTCTACACCGTCCTGTTCGGCGTCGGGCGCGCCCTGGGATGCATGGCGAACATTACCTGGGACCGCGCTCTCGGAGCTCCCATCGAGCGTCCGAAGTCTGTCACCACGCCGATGCTGGAAGAATGGGCTGCCGCAGGCGGACGCAAGAAAGCGGCGGCGGCAACTCCCCAGCCCACCGGCGTCGAACGGGCGGCGGCCGCGGCGTTGGGCATGAAGACTGGCGGTTAGTCTCTTTGCAGCCCGGATTGTGGCTGGCACGAAGTGTGATTCTTGAAAGGGCACGGCTTCAGCCGTGCCCTTTTGTGCGAAACACGCCGCCGGATACTTGCAAGCTCGCGCAGGCGCAACCTGTTTCTTTCATGCTGGCGCAGGCGCGGCACGGGAAAGGGCACGGCTGAACCACACGGGTAAGGGCACGGCTTCAGCCGTGCCGAATAGAGCTCAACCAGAAGACCGGCTTTAGCCGCTGAGGGAACAGGTGGCTAACCTCAGTGCACTTCGAGTGACTTCACGTCTTCCTGGGATTCGTCCGCATTCTCCTGGCCGCCGTTGGGAAGGTTCTTGCCGTATTCAAAACCTTTGTCGAACGCTTTCAGGTTGAGTTCCTTGAATGCGGGCGGCACGGAATCCGCCACTGCCTGGCGCAGCGACTCCGGCT
The DNA here is from genome assembly GCA_035691485.1 of Terriglobales bacterium. Taxonomy (NCBI): domain Bacteria; kingdom Pseudomonadati; phylum Acidobacteriota; class Terriglobia; order Terriglobales; species Terriglobales bacterium. Next base: position 4,175 of record DASSIZ010000046.1, on the reverse strand, counting down.
TCAGCAGATTCGTCACCGCGGCGAAGAAGCCGACCATCACGATGTTCAGCACCATCTTTTTTCCGAGTTCCTCGGCCAGCCGCGTGGCCGGGCAGCTGAAGACCTTGGTGCCCACCGGCAGATGGCTCACGCGAACCAGGTCCTGCTCGATCACCAGGGTGCCGTCGTGCTTCAGCTCCGGCGCGAATTTGCTGTACGCCTCCTGCGACATGACGACCAGCATGTCAGGCCGGGTGACGTAGGGATACAGCACCGGCGAATCGGAGACGATGACCTGCGCGCTGCAGGCGCCGCCCCGTGCTTCCGGCCCGAAGCTCTGCGTCATGGTGGCGAAGTCGCCTTCGAAAATGGAGGCCGCTTTGCCGATCACGATCGCGGAAAGGATGACTCCCTGTCCGCCGAATCCGGCGATGCGAATTTCGGTAAGCTGCATCAGTAGTCCTCCCCGCAGCATTCGGCTGCGCATTCAACGGCAGCGCACTCGTCCACGTAGCGCTCGCCCAGGGACTCGACAAACTGCTCGCGTGCAGCATTGATGTAGTCGGGGCGATCGCGGTCCACGAACTTGCCGACGATGATCTCGCCGGCCTTGGTCAGCCCGATCTCGCTCGTCGACGCGCCGTTCTTGATCTTGCTGTGTTCCTTGTAGAACTTCATGGTGTCCAGGCCATCGCCCATCTTGTTGCGGCGCTGGTAGAGCGTCGGGCAGGGCGAGAGGATTTCGATGAAACAGAAGCCGGGCTTCTTGAAGACTTCCGCCATCGAGCGGGCAATCTGGCGGACGTGAAAAGTAGTCCAGCGCGCCACGTAGACGGCGCCCGCGGCCTCCACCAGGTGCGGCAAATTGAAGGTCGGGTCAAAGGTTCCGTAAGGATGCGTCGAAGTAATCACGTGGCCGGGCGTGGTCGGAGCGGTCTGGCCGCCGGTCATGGCATAAATCAGGTTATTGACGCAGATGACCTTGATGTCCACATTGCGGCGCGCGGCGTGAATCAGGTGATTGCCGCCGATGGCGGACAGATCGCCGTCGCCGGAGTAGACCACCACGTTGAGCTTGGGATTCGCCAGCTTCAGGCCGGTGGCGAACGGGATGGCGCGTCCATGCGTGGTGTGGAATGAGTCCAGGTTCACGTAGCCGGCGACGCGGCCGGTGCAGCCAATGCCGGAAACGATGGCCAGGTTTTTCAGGTCCACCTTGGAATCGAGCAACGCGCGCGAAAAGCAATTCACGGTGGTGCCGATGCCGCAACCCGGGCACCAGATGGTCGGCATGCGGTCGGTGCGCAGGAACGGCAGAACGGGGTTGGTCGCGACGCTGCTCATTGGTTCGCCTCCACGATGGCCTTGACGATGTCTTCGGGCCGATGCACGCTGCCCCCCGCGTGCGGCACGTGAATGGTTTTCGCCGCGCCCCGGGCCGCCCGCTCCACTTCCAGCACCATCTGTCCGAGGTTCAGTTCCGGCACCACGAAGGCTTTCACCTTGGGCGCCAGTTCGCGAATCAGTTTCGTGGGGAAAGGCCAGGCGATGATGAGCCGCAGTTTGCCTACCTTCAGCCCTTGCGCGCGGGCCTCGTCAATGGCGCGCTGCGCCACGCGCGACGTGATCCCGTAGCTGACCACCACCACGTCGGCGTCGTCGAGGTGCTCGCCTTCGTAAAGGACCAGGTCGGGCGCGTTGTCGATCTTGTCGCGCAGCCGCTTGACCAGCTTGTCCTGGACCGCAGGCGTCATGTTGGGATAGCCGCGCTCGTCATGGGTCAGGCCGGTGACGTGAAACTTGTAGCCTTCGCCGGCGTGCGCCATCTCCGGCACCAGCGAGCCGTCGCCGTTGCACTGGTACGGCTTGTAATCCGCTGGCGATTTTTTTGTGTGCTTGCGCGGGGTGACCTCGATCTTGCCGGCGGGAGGTATTACGACTTTCTCCGTCATGTGCCCGACTACTTCGTCCATCATCACCATCACCGGCACGCGGTATTGCTCGGAGAGGTTGAACGCCTTCAGCGTCAGGTCGAAACACTCCTGCGGCGAATTGGGACAGATCGCGATGATGCCGTAATCGCCGTGCGAGCCCCAACGCGCCTGCATCATGTCGGCTTGCGCGGGCAGGGTGGGCAGCCCGGTCGAGGGGCCGCCGCGCTGCACGTTGACGAACACGCACGGCGTCTCCGTCATCGCCGCGTAGCCGATGTGCTCCATCATCAGCGAAAATCCGGGACCGCTGGTCACGGTGAACGCCTTGGCCCCGCCCCAGACCGCGCCTTGCAGGCAGATCGAGGCCGCCAGTTCGTCTTCCATCTGGATGAAGGTGCCGCCGACGGTGGGAATGCGCGAGGCGAAGCGCTCCACCACCTCGGTCGACGGCGTGATCGGGTAACCGGACGCGAAACGCGCGCCCGCCGCCAGACAGCCTTCGCAGCAGGCGTGGTCTCCATCGAGAAAATGCGTGCCGGTAAGGACGCCGGCGGGATCAGCGTGCATCATTGGCCTCCTGGTCCGGTTGTTTCGCCGCGTCGGCCGCGTTCAAGCGGTATCCGAAGATGGCGAAGTCGGGACAGTACATCCCGCATAGGTCGCAGCCGCTGCACTTCTCCGGCGCCACCAGTTGCGGCGGATGATAGCCCTTGGAGTTGAACGCCGAGGAGAGCGCCAGGGCTTTGAAGGGACAAAACTCGACGCAGAAGCCGCACGCCTTGCACCGCTCGACGTGAATCGAAACACTGCCTTTGGCCATCCGAAACCTCTCTCACCGGGGGCTGTGGCCGGAGTCACCTGAAAACGTGATCCACCTCTGCGTGCGCTCTCCCGCGCCGGGAAGGCGATCGGCCGAGACCCCTGAAATTCGCGGTCAAGACACGGTGTGCGATGGCACATCCTCAACCGTTTCTGATTGTGCGCGTTACGTATCGCAAGCGTGTATGACGTGGGTCACATTTTCGTGTGAGGAAGGACACAGGCGATAAATTGGTCGGACCAGTTGCCTGTGATGATGGGGCGCGCGGGTACCTCACTCAAGCCGCTCAGGCTTTGCGTGCGAGGTCAGTTGAATTCCTGCAGCGCTTTCCCAAGCCGCTCCAACCCCTCGCGTGTCATTTCCGGGTCGCCGCCGAGGCCGATCCGGAAGTGCTGCGCGGCGGCGAAGAAGCTGCCCGGAACAACCGTCGTCTCGTATTTGTCGCGCAACCGATCGAACATTGCTTCCACGCTGCCTCGGCGCAATCGCGGAAAAGACACCGTGCCAAATTCCGGCCGCACCACGTCCAGGGCGCCGCAAGAGTCGAAAAAGCGATTGAGTGCGGCGCGATTGCCGTCGAGCAGCGACTTTGCCCGGGAGGCGATTTTCCCCAGGTTATCCAGCGCGATAACGCTCAGCAGCTCCGCCGCGTGCACCGGGCTGGCCGCATACAGGTCGTTGATGCGCCACAGGCGCTCGGCAAGTTTGGGCTCAGCCAGGATCCAGCCGCAACGAAGGCCGCTCAGGCCGTAGGCCTTGGTCAGGCTGCTGGTAACCACGAACGTCTCAGGATCGAGGTGAAATGATGATGCCGGTGTCCTCTCGAATGCCATGTCTAGGTACACCTCATCCACCAGCACGCGGGCGCCGGCGCGGCGTGCGATTTCCCCGATCCGCCGCAGCGTGCCATTGTCGGAGAGCACGCCTGTGGGATTGTGCAGGTTGGTGAGCATGATCAGCCGCGTGCGCGGCGTCAGGTGGCGCTGGATTTCCCCCGGATCCACGCGGTAGCCGTCCTGAGAACGGCGCTCGAAGTGCGAGACTTCGAGGCCGAGAAAGCGCGCCGTGGTGTCGAGCAATTCATAGCCCGGCGCCTCGCTGAGGACGTGATCTCCCGGCTCGGTAATGCCGGCAATGGCGATGTTGTTGGCCAGCGAGGTGCCGCCGTTGATGTACACCACGCATTCGCGCCCAACGTTGTTCTTCGCTGCCAGGCGGTCCAGCAGCGGCTCGTAACCGTAGGCGGTGGGGCCGTTGATCTCCAGTTCGTCGATCGTGACCGGCAGTTCCGCCATCGGGTAGCTCATGATCCCGCTGGTCGCCAGGTTGTAGCGCGAGGAGGAGCGCAGCTTGGCGAATTCCATGTACGGTGAACAGATCGTGGTGCGATTCATAAGAACTGTGCTCTGTGATCAGTGGCTGGAAGTTATCTCACAAATGAT
>DASSIZ010000045.1 GCA_035691485.1 Terriglobales bacterium | reverse complement strand
ACCTCCTGGAGCGGGCCGTGCGCCGCGAACCGGGCAATGCTGAGGCTTGGTACCGGCTGGGCCGGGTTCGTTCGGTGCTCCTGCAGGACGTTCCTGGATCGGTGGCGCCGCTGCAGCGTGCCGTCGCCCTCGACCCGCGTCACGCCCGTTACTGGCTCGACCTCGGCCTTGCTTACCAGTACATGGGCGATTCCGCCGGGCAGAGCCGCGCCGTCGCCAATGCCGTCCGCCTCGACTCGCATGATCCTGACATCGCCTGGGAGGCCGGCAATTTTTATCTCATCGCCGGCGACACCCGGAACGCGCTCACGCTTTTCCGCGCCACCCTGGAGGGTGACCCGACCTTCCGCCACGAGAGCAGCGCCATCCTCCTCAGCTTGCGCGCCACCAACAACGACTTCCTCCGCGTCCTCGATGAGGTCTTGCCCCGCGATCCGCGCTTTTACCTCGATCTCGGAACGCTGGCGGTCAACGCCAATCGCCTCGACGCCGCCGACCAGATCTGGTCTCGCATGATTTCCCTCGGCATGCACGTGAACGTGCAATCCGCCGCCCGCTACTTCGCCTCGCTCATCGAGCGCAATGATTCGACGCGCGCGCGTTCCGCCTGGAACGACCTGGCGAAAATCGCCCCCGAACTCCAGCCCTACAGCTACTCCGATAACCTGGTGGTGAACGGCCGTTTCGAGAACAACGTCCTGAATGCCGGCTTCGACTGGCACTACAACCGCAATGATGCTGCCCCGCTGGAAATCGACAGCGCCGGCGTTCACGGCGGCAATCACGCCTTGATGATCAGCTTTACCGGTCAGCCCGTCCAGGACCTCGGATTGCGCCAAATCATCCCGGTCCAAGGCCTCGAGTGTTACCAGTTCTCCGGCTTTCTTCGGACCAGCGAACTGGAAGGCGTCGGTGGTCCGCAGTTTCGATTGAGTGATCTGAAAACCGGCCACGCTTACGCCCAACTCGGCACTGCCCCTGGCACCCATGGCTGGGAGGAGCGCCGCCAGACCTTTCGCACCGATCCCGCAACTCATTTTCTGGAACTGCGCATCCTTCACGACCGGCCGGAAACCACCGTTCGCGGGCGTGCCTGGGCCGATGATCTGCGCCTCGAGCGCGTTCCCCAGGAGGCATGCCGGTGAACACCACCCAGGTATCAGTCGTCGTTCGGCAGGCCTCAACCCGCTCCACCTGGCCTGATTCCGATCAGTCCACCGTCTGGGACAAAGTGCTGCTTGCTGGACTGGGCATGGTCCTTGTTTTTTCCGTGCTCTTGTTCGGCAGCACTGAGCCGTGGTCGGAATTCATTCTTCAGTGCGGAGCCGCCACTCTGTTTCTGCTCTGGGCGGTGCGCCGCGGTGTGGATGGCAGCTTGGAACTGCGTTCCAGCCCACTCTACCTGCCGGTGCTCGCCTTTGCTGTCCTGGTCGCGGTGCAGTTGCTGGCCGGCGTTTCCGCCTACCCTTACGCGACCCTCCAGGAGTCTCTCCGTTACCTCGCCTATGGCCTGCTGATGTTTGTCGCCACCCAGTGCTTCCGCAATCGCGAGCAGGTTCAGCGTTTCGTCAGCGGGATGTCCTTCTTCGGCTTCCTGCTGGCGGTTTTTGCCATCGTTCAGGGGATGACCTGGAATGGAAAGCTTTACTGGGTGCGGCAACCCCGCTTTTCGGCTTGGTCCTATGGCCCCTATGTCAATCACAGCCACTGGGCGGGCCTGATGGAATTGCTGACGCCGCTGCCGTTGGCTCTGATGATGAGCCGCCGCACCAGCCTTGCCCACAAGCTGCTGCTCGGATTTGCCAGCCTGATCATGGCAAGCACCATTTTCCTCTGCGGGTCCCGTGGCGGCATGGCCGCATTTGCAGTTCAGGTCATCCTCGGATCAATCCTGTTCTTGCTCCGCGGGCGCTCCAGCGAGCGTCTTCGTGACCTCGCCATCCTCGCCGTCATCGGTGTCGTTTTCCTTGCCTGGGTGGGAGGATCTCGCGTCGGCGATCGCATTGAAAGCGCCTATTCCGCTGACGGCGGCACCATGGGCAATACCCTGGATGCCCGCTTCCGTTTCGCGCTCTTCAAGGACACTCTCTCCATGGCCAAGGCCCGCCCGATCGCGGGATGGGGACTGGATTGCTTCACTCGGGTCTTTCCCATGTTTCAGACTTTCTATACCGATCGCTTCGTCAATGCCGCCCACAATGACTACCTTCAGTTATTGGCGGAGACCGGGGTGATCGGATTCGGCATCATGCTGTGGTTTTTGGTCGCCATGTTTCGTTCCGCGCTGCGGCGTCGCGTGCCCCCGGGATTTGTTTCTTCCGCCAAGCTGGCGGCGTTCGTCGGATGCGCCGGCATTCTGGCGCACAGCCTGGTGGATTTCAACATGCATGTCACTGCCAACGCCGCCATGTTTTATGTGCTCGCGGCACTGGCCGCCGCCGAAAATGTTGACGGCTCTTCGCCGGCGTCGCTCCATGACCGTGGTCCAATCCTGGTGCACGACGCCACACTCGGCTGATTGCTGGTGGAGAATTGGGAAGTATCTTGAGTCATAGCGGGGCCGCCAAATCGTCGCTCGGGGTCGAGCTGCAAATGCTGCTCGCCGCCGCCGGCGCGGCTCCGCCTCCCGGCGTATTGGCCGAGCAGTGTGCCTCCATCGATTGGCAAAGCCTGCTGGCGATGGCGCGCTTCCACGGCCTCGAACCCCTGCTCTTGCAGCTCTTGGAACCGTTGCCGGAAGGACTTGTCGCCGGCGATGTGCTCGACGCGCTGCGGACATCCTCGCGAACCATCGCCGTGAAGAACCTGGCGCTGGCTTCGGAACTGCTTCGGGTCTCGCTCCAGTTTCAGCGCCGAGGCATCGAGCACCTTGCCTACAAAGGCCCGCTGCTCGCCTCCGCGCTCTACCCTGGCTTGGCCATGCGGGTTTCCAACGATCTCGACATCCTGGTGCGCAAGCCGCAGGTCGAGGCAGCCTCTGCCGCGTTGTTGGAACTCCGTTACTTCGACAAAAGCGGCTTCTCCGCCGTCCAGCGTTCCGCCGCCGTTCGCTATGGCTTTGAGCACACGTTTCGCAATCCTTCTGGAATCGATGTTGACCTGCATTGGCGGCTGGTGCCAGCTTTCGTCTCGCCCTCCTTGGACGAAGAACTTTTCTTTCGCAGGGCGGTCGCCGGAAACTTGTGCGGCCAATCCGTCATGACCTTCTGCCCGGAAGACCTGTTGTTCGTACTCTGTCTTCATGCCGGGCAGCACGAGTGGGCGCAACTCAGCATGTTTTCCGACCTGGCGCGCGTTTTCCGGCTCTATCCGGAGTTGCGTTGGGAAATCATTCGCCCCCACCTCGCCGACGCCAATACCATCCGCACCATCCTGGTCTCGCTGTGCTTGCTCCGCCAGCATTGGAAGATCACGCTGCCCGGCGATATCGAGTCAGCGATTCACGCTGACTCGCAGGTGCGGGAAATTGCTGATACCGTGCTGGCAAAGTTCTGGTCCTGCCGGCATCCTCTCTCCAGCGATGCGTCGTTTGCCTGGATGCTGCAGCGGACCAAACATGAACCCGGCATGGCCCGTTTGCGGTATCTAGCGGGCATTGCTCTCAATCCTACGGAGGCTGATTACGCTGCCTTCAGGCTCCCGCGTCAGCTTGCGGTGTTGTACCCTCTGTTGAGAAGTGTTCGACTCGCCTTCAAGCGCGGCCGGTTGGCTCCGCGCCACAACGTGCAGAATGATTGATCAGGTCGAAACCGCTTTCGAAACTCGCCACGCGCAGCCCTCTTTGCAGCGCCACGGCCGGACCTACTCGCTTTTTGGCTTGGCCATCAGCTCCGCCGTCCCTCTACCCTGTCCGGAACTGCACGGACACAGCATGGCCCCTGATATCGAGTTATATGAGGCTTCGGAGCGCCAGATCTCTTCTTTCTTTACCGGTCCGCCCACCACGATTGACGTCAATGATTTCTGGAAATGCCACCTATTCGCCGACGGCGCGACGTACGCATGCTGGTGCAATCGTTTCGAGTTCGCCGTTTCTGGCGATGGCCGCCGCGTGCTCTGGCGCAAGCTTGTCGAAGTTCCCAACGAAGTCCTGTTCACCTATCTGCTCGGACATGTCATGTCGTTCTGCCTGCTCGCGCGCGGGCTGGAACAACTCCACGCCACTGCCGTCGTCATTGACGGCGCTGCCATCGCCCTGCTCGGTGGCTGCGGATTTGGCAAGTCCACTCTCGCCGCGGCGCTGTTGTCTCGCGGCTATCCGCTGCTGACCGACGATGTTCTCGTCCTCGAATTCCAGGAGCGCACCGTGCTGGCATGCCCCAGCCTGCCCAGGGTCAAGCTGATGCCGGAATCGGCGCCCGAACTCTTCCATGGCCTTCAGGCAATCCCGATGAATCACCTGACTGGCAAACTCATCTTCGAACTGAAGCCGGCCCAGCATTTCGCGCAGAAAATTCCTCTGCGTTCCATCTACATGCTTCCGAGAAGACCGGCCTCCAGTTCCACGATCTCCGTGCGCCGCGTTCGTGGCCGAGCCTCGTTTCTGCCCCTCATCCGCAACTGCTTCAACGATACCGTCACCCGCCCGGAACGTCTGAAACAGCAATTTGTCTTCGCCACCCGGGTCGCGGCATTGGTTCCGATCAAGCGCCTCTCCTATCCCAAGCGCCTCGATCTGCTGCCCTCCGTCGTCGATGCCCTCGTCGCCGATGCATGCCGGGAGTCGAAACGACATGAGTAGACTTGTCGCCCTGTTCCACCGCGACGGCCGCCCAGCGGATGCAATGCAGATTCAACGGATGATCGCTCCGGTGCGGCGTAGCGCTGCCGTCGGCCCGCGAACGTGGATCGGCGGCGTCGCCGCCCTGGCCTACCAATGTTTGCGAGACGAATCGCATGCTACCGATCTGCAGCCGGCCGGTGCTGGCGAACTTGCGCTTTGTTTCGACGGCCGCCTCGATAATCGCGAAGAACTGGCCGGACATCTTGCCTCGGACGTCCGCGATCCTCTGACTACCCGCTCGGATGCAGACCTGGTCCTCGCCTGCTACCGCCATTTCGGTGAGTTCTTCGCAACGCACTTAAACGGAGACTTCGCACTCGCTTTATTCGACGGACGCGAACGACGTCTTCTCCTGGCGCGAGATCGCATGGGAATCT
>DASSIZ010000044.1 GCA_035691485.1 Terriglobales bacterium | reverse complement strand
GTCTGAGAGCGGCGCACATCGCGGTCACCACGCCGGGCATACTGGTCGTCACGGTCGCCGCGGGCATTCCACACTCCGTAGTTGTCGTCACGGTCGCCGCGGGCATTCCACGCGCCGTAGTTGTCGTCACGGTCGCCGCGGGCATTCCATGCGCCGTAGTTGTCGTCACGGTCGCGGCGCGCATTCCACACTCCGTAGTTGTCGTCACGGTCGCCGCGCGCATTCCACGCGCCGTAGTTTTGATTCCGGTCGCCGCGCACCTGATGGTCTTCGCCGCGGTTGTAACCGCTGTACACATTGGCATCGCGATCATGCCTCGGCGCCGGTTGCGCCCATGCCGCTCCGGTGATTCCAAGAGCCAATATCACGGTGCCCATCAACAGTCTCGTGCGTTTCATATTCGACCTCCGCCGCCCGCGGCTCGTTTTGCCTCCAGGCCGGCTTCCCTTTCATCTGACTGTTTAGACACGCTGGGGCGGAGAAAGACCGTAAGGATTGGTCAGGACAAGGTAAAGCTTTGTACGGCTTGTAACTGGGGCATCCATGGCGGATGCTTACTGCGCGGAATATTTCGACATCAACATGAACCTGCGCACGGCAAATGTCGCGAACAGCAGGCAGAAAACCACGCGCGTGGGCGACGGACCGTGCTGCACGATGTACATGCCTTCGCGCAGCGCCAGGATGCCCATCAGCACCATCAGGATAATGTTCACGATCTTCATTTTGTCCTCCGGAATGTAGTGTGCCAAGGCTCACATAGCTGGGAACCTGCAACAAGTACACGAGAGGCCACTGCCCGTTACCAAGGTACTTCAGGGAAGGGATCCAGGATGCGCCCTTGGGACGAGTTCCTCATTCCTCGGCTGGTGCGTTCTGTCCCTGAGCAGCCACATTTCACGATTTTTTACACCGCCGGCTGAAATTTTGTCGTGATAATCCCCTTCGTGTGAAAACAAACATCGGAGGCTAAACATGAGCCACAAACTGCGGGTTGTCGCCAGGTTGATCCTTGGAGTGGCGAGTTTGCAGGCGCTGTCGCAAGCGCAATCGGTGCTGGATCTGCCGCGCCCCAGCCAGAAGGCGGAGGTGATGCAGCGAGTCGGTCTGACCGACGTCACCATCACCTACAGCCGTCCCCTGGTGAACGGACGGAAGGTGTTCGGCGGCATCGTGCCGTTCGGAGAAGTGTGGCGCGCGGGCGCCAATGAAAACACCATTATCGAGTTCAGCGATCCGGTCAGCATCGAAGGCCATGCTGTGCCGGCAGGAAAGTACGGACTGCACATGATTCCCGGAGAAAAAGAGTGGACCGTGATTCTGTCGCGGGCCTCGACGGCGTGGGGAAGTTTCACCTACGACCAGAAAGAGGACGCGTTACGAGCAACGGTGCAACCGCAAAGCTCCGAAATGCACGAGGCGCTGACTTACGATTTCGACGCAGTGACGCCGGATGCGGCGACGGTCACGCTGCGGTGGGAACGTGTCGCGGTGCCGTTCAAAATTGCGGTGGACCAGAAGCAGATCGTTCCCGCGAAGCTGAAGGCGCAGCTTCGGGGAGGAATGCGCTTTACATGGGAGGGTTGGGACGAGGCTGCGCAGACCCTGCTGGCCCAAAAGCTCGACTTGGAAGACGCCTTGCACTATGCCGACGAGTCCATCAAGCAGGAGAAGCGGTTTGACAACCTGATGACCAAGGCGCAGGTGCTGGACGAACTGGGCCGCAAGACCGAGGCCGCGTCCCTGCGCGACGAGGCCATGCCGCTGGGGAACGCGCTGCAGATCAACAGCTACGGGCGACAATTGCAGCGCGCGGGGAAACAGAACGAGGCCTTCGCCGTTTTTGAGACGAATGCCAAGCGCTACCCCGATCACTTCGTCGTGCACTACGAGCAGGCGCGAATCCTGTGCGCTAAGGGCGATTACGATTCAGCAGTGAAGGAGATGCAAACCGCTCTGGCCTCGTCTGACCAGAACTTCAAGCCTTTCCTGGAAGGATTGGTGAAGCGGCTGCAAGCGAAAGAGGATATCAACAAGAACTGAACGGCCACCGGCAGCCTCGGTTCAACCGTGGATCAGGATTGGTGCTCGTGAGTTGCGGGCTGCTCCACGTTCTCGTCTTCCGCTTGCACGTTGTCGGCGGGTTCGCGGGGGTCGGGAATCGAGGCCGCTTCCGAGGATTGAGATTCAGGTGGAGTGGCCTCCACGAACAATCCGCCCTGGCCATCGCCCGCCAGCTTCTCGAATTCTTCAAGGCTGGGCAGTTCGCTGACGTCTTTCAGGCCGAAGCGCAGGAGAAATTCCTTGCTGGTCTTGTACAGGATGGGGCGCCCGATGACCTGCTTGCGTCCGGCGGTGGTGATGAGCTTGCGGTCGATCAAGGTAGCCAGCACGCCACTGCAGTCCACGCCGCGGATTTCGGAGATCTCCGGCGCCGTCACGGGCTGTTTGTAGGCGATGACGGCAAGGGTTTCGAGCGCGGGCATGGACAGGCGCACCGGCGGCTTCAGGTTCTTGGCGAAATGGCGGACGACGTCGTGGTGTTCGGGCTTGGTGCCCATGCGATATCCGCCGGCAACCTGGCGGACTTCCATGCCGCGATCGGAGTTGGCGTAGTCGGCGGTGAGCTCTTCGATGGCCGCACGCACGCGCATTTTGACTTCCGCATCGAGAGCCGAGCCTTCCAGGCCGGCGTCAGCGAGCAGGTGTTCCGCGATCACGGATTCCTTCAGCACGAGCGCGATCTGGTCGGCAGTGACAGGCTCCTCGGCTGCGTAGATGATGGCTTCGATTTGTCCTTTGATGGCCATTAGCTGCTATCCCACATGAGCTCGCAGGGCTCGCAAATGTGGGCCGCGATTACCTCCAGTCGTCGCGAACGGCGGCGGCGCCGGCTTCGCCAAATACCGTATCAAACATCGTGTTTTTCTTCACGATGATATCGGAGAAAACTTTGTCCTGCCGCAGCAGGATGGCCTGCAAGCGCACCATTTCCAAAAGCGCGAGGAAGGCGCAGATGAGCGCCTGGCGCGACTGCAACGAGCCCAGCACCTGCTTCAAGCGCACGGGACGGGATTCCAGGGAGAGCCGGCGACGGAAGAAATCCATCATGTGCGCTACCGTGACCCGCTCCTCGTCCACTTCGATCACGGGGCGCGAGCGCGCGCGATCGACAATCTGCTGAAAGACGCGCACCAGGTCAACCGTGTCGGCGGCCAGTTCCGGTTCGACGCCGGGATCGTTCTTGAAATCCTTGAGCGCAGGATTGGTCCAGACCGCGTCTTCAATCTGCGATTTCTGCAGCAACATCTGGGCGGCGGTCTTGAACCGCTCGTGCTCGAGCAGGCGGTTCACCAACTCCATGCGGGGATCTTCCTGCTGGTCGTCGGGCATCGAGGGATCGCGCGGCAGCAGCATGCGCGACTTGATCTGAATGAGCACCGAGGCCATGTAGATGAAATCGGCGGCGACATTGACGTCCAGCTGCTTGATGCGTTCGACGTAGGTCAGGTACTGGGCGGTGATCTGCGCGATGGGAATGTCGTAGATGTCGATGTCCTGCTTGCGGATGAGATCGAGCAGGAGGTCGAGCGGGCCGTCATAGACCGCGCCCACGGACACGGCAAAGGGAAACTCCGTGTCCTTATCCGTTTTGACGGGTTGTGGAGTCTCGGCCATGGGCGATTGGGGTGACTTGTAACTGGCATTCAATCACAAATCACCGAAGGCGAAATCACAAAGTGTTACTTAGCCCCAACTTTATTCGCGAAATCGAAGTTGCGGGTCAGCCCCATGGATCCGCGCACTTCCTCCATGGTGGCGTCGCAAATCCTGCGGGCTTTCGCGCCCCCGGCTTCGATGACATCCCAGGCCAGCTTGGGATTGTCCTCGTACTTGCGGCGGCGCTCCTGCATGGGGTTGAGGATGCTGACCAGCGCGTCTGCGGCCCAGGTTTTGCACTCGATGCACCCGATGCCGGCGCTGCGGCAGCCGGCGTCCACCTGGCGCAACCGTTCCTCGTCGCTGAAGATTTTGTGCAGGTCGCCGACCGGGCAGACGTCGGGATTGCCGGGATCACTGCGTCGAACGCGCGCCGGGTCGGTGACCATGGTCTTGAGCTTGGCGCGCACCTCGGCTTCAGGATCGCTCAACAGGATGGTGTTGCCGTATGACTTCGACATCTTGCGGCCGTCGGTGCCCGGGAGTTTCGGCGTCGGCGTGAGCAGCGGCTGCGGCTCGGGAAACACGTAGTGGCGCTTGCCGCCATAAAACATGTTGAAGCGGCGCGCGATCTCGCGGGTGAGTTCGACGTGCGGCACCTGGTCTTCCCCGACCGGAACGTAATCCGCCTTGTAGATCATGATGTCGGCGGATTGCAGCACCGGGTAGCCGAGAAAACCGTAGGTGCCAAGATCTTTCTCCTTGATGTTCTCGCGTTGCTCCTTGTAGGTGGGCACGCGTTCCAGCCAGCCCAGCGGCGTGATCATGGAGAGCAGCAGGTGCAGTTCGGCATGCTGCGGGACATGCGACTGGATGAACATGGTGCAGCGCTGGGGATCGAGGCCGGCGGCCAGCCAGTCGAGCAGCACCTCCATTGAGTTCTGCTTGATGCCGGAGGTGTCGGCATAGTCGGTGGTGAGCGCGTGCCAATCGGCAACGAAGAAGAAGCAGTCGTAGCGGTCCTGCAGCTTCACCCAGTTGTCGAGCGCGCCCACAAAGTTACCGAGGTGGAGCTTGCCGGTGGAACGCATGCCACTGAGGACGCGAGGTTTCTTGGGAGCGCGATCGGCCATCAGAATCCCGAAAGAAGATAACCGAAGAATTTGACGAATGGATACTCAAAAGCGCGGATCAGCGGGCCCCCGGCAAAAAACAGCAGCAGGATGCCGACGTAGCCGATCATGTCGTACACGCGTTTGCCGGATTCCGGCAGCATGTGGCGCAGGACGTGGCTGCCGTCCAGCGGCGGGATGGGAATCAGGTTGAAGGCCGCCAGCAGAATATTGACGCTGATGAATGCCCCGCAAAGCAACGCGACCGGCTGGGCAATGGAATTGGGGCCGGCGTCGCCGGCAACCTTCGCCAACACAAAGAGAACGACTACGGCGACGAGTCCTATGAGAATGTTGCTGGCCGGCCCGGCGAGCGAAGTGAAAATGTCGTCGCGGATGGGATGACGCATGTTGTGTGTGTCCACCGGGGTGGGCTTGGCCCAACCAATGAATCCGATACCCGAAAGCATCCCGACCAGCGGAACCAGCACGGTGCCGATGGGGTCAACATGCTTGATCGGGTTGAGGGAAATCCTGCCCAGCATGCGCGCGGTGGGATCGCCACAGCGGTTGGCCGTCCAGGCGTGCGCCGATTCGTGCACGCAGATGGCGAACACGAAGGCGATGATCTGGTACAGGATTTCTAGGTGGTTACGGTTCATGCAGGTGCAAAAGAAGATGGTAACACGTCGCGGTCGGCGGTCTACGGCGGCCGACGGCCTGCGGTCGATGGTCGATGGCAAGCGAGTGGATGCACACAAAAGTTCTGAAACCCTGAAACTTTGAACCCTGGACTGTTCACGATCCGGATTTCTGTTCTGAGGCGGCGGGCGGGGCGATGGTTTTCACCTTTACCGTCTTGGCGGGAATTCCAACCACGATGTGGTAGGGCTCGACGTTTTTCGAGGCCACCGCCATCGAGCCGACCAGGCCATGTTCGCCCACTTTCACGCCGCTGAGAACGGTGGCGTGATAAGTGATGCGCGCCTTGGGGCCAATCTCGGTGCGGACGTTGTCCACCAGCATGGCGTCGTTGAGATCGTGCGCGTGCGAGTAGACGTTGGCGTAATCGGAGATGGAAGTGCCGGCATGAATGATGATCTCGCCGCGATCATCGAGCAGCACGTACTTGTGGATGACGCAGTTGTCCTCGATGGTCAGGTTGTAGCCGAAGGAAACCTCCACCCCATGGAAGATTTTGACGTTTTCCCCGAGATGCTTCAGAACGTGCGAGGCCACCATGTAGCGAAAACGATAGCCGAGCCAATGGTTGATCGCCAGCGGCGAGCGGTCGAACATCATCCAAAGCCAGATGAGCGGTTTGCGTTCGGCGTACTTGCCAGCGTCGACATCGCCGTAGTATTCCGGCTCGAGGGTCGCATTGCGCGGATCGAAGGAGTGCAGGTGAGCGAGCTGCGCGGGCGAGTGTTGGCCCGGGTCCGGCGCTTCATATCTGCGGCCGGTGAACATCTCGTGCAGGGTATCGCGCACGATGACGCTGCGGCGCTCCGGATCGCGGTCGGCGAAGTCGCGATGGAGGCGCTCGATCCAATTGAGAAAAGCCTTCTCGGCATCGGGAAGCGGCTTCAGGTTGCGGTATTCGAAACGCTGCATGGTAGCTCTCAGCCGTCAGCTCTCAGCCTTCAGCTTTAGCGACGATAGGCAATCTTCAGAGTGTAAATGGAGCGGCAAAAAGGCGCTAGTTACGAGCAGTTGGGCCGGTGTCATGTGATGTATTACGCGGTAGGCGCGCGATCACTTCTGCGTGACGATGAGCTGGTGGTCGCCGATGCGGGCGGTATCAATGCGTGAGGGGAGTGCGAAGGTGCTGTCGAGCCCGACTTCGGGGTACTTGGGACGGAGGTAGTGATCGATGAAGAACTCCAACGCCATTCGCGGGATGGTGGTGCCGTCGAGGTCGATGGAATCGATGTGCACCTGGCCCTGGCCGCCACTGCCGGATGCATGCGCCACCGCATGCACCTCGTGAACGCCGCTGAATAGCGACAAGAGCGGGTTGGAAGAGCGCGACTGCGCGGTGATGGCATCGAAATCGACGCGCGCGGTCGTATTCAAGACGCCGTTCTGTCCAGTGAAGGCCACCGTGCGAACGCCGACGGGAAGCTGCACGCGGCCGGAAGCGATGTAAGCATTGATTTCGCGCTCACTGAGGACGGTGGGCGTCTGGTCGGGAGGATGGCGACGGGCATTCTCCTCGATGTGGCGGAATTTAGCGTCCGCGCTGGCGGCCGCGGAGTTGTACATCGCCTGCGTGGAGGAGGCGGCAGGGGGTTGTTGAGCGCGCCCCAGGGTGAGCAGTGCCAGGACAATGACGATAGTCTTCATGGTTTCATGGCGGCGGTTTGCGTGGTCGGCAGGACCAGCGGGGTGACCCTCGGCTTGTCCACGGTGCCCGTGATCTCAAAGCCGTCGGTTTCTCCACGCACCAGGCGCAGGCCGAGTTGCCGATCAAAAGAAGCAGTGCCGCTTACCACATAGATGCCGGCGGGCGTTTCCATTTTGCTTGGCTTGAAAACGAGGCTGCCATTTGCCAGCGTCAATTCGCCCTGGAACCGGCGCAGCCTGAGCGGCGCCGGCAAGCCGCTGAGCTCAAGGTGGGAGAGAGTGCCATCCCGCCAATCGAAGCTGACGGCGCCGGAGGCGGATGCGCGAAGCTGCGCCGCATCCCAACCGGAGACGGTGGCGCGGTAAGTAGCATTGGCCTTGCCGGTCGCCCAGGCGTCGCGGGTGATCGCCGCAATTGAGGCCATGGAAGCCTGCTGCAGAGTGCCATTGAGCGCGTAGGCAGGCTGCGGCCCGGTGAAGTCGGCGCGGAGTTCAGCGGTGGTGGTTCCGCCGAGCACCTCGGCATTCAGGTTGCGAATGGTCAGAATGCCGGAGTCCAGGCGGACGTCGCCGCTGAACCGCCTGGCGGTCAGCGATTTCAGGTCCACCCGCGCCGCCGAGAGCTTGCCGACAGCGCTGACGTTGGAGAGCAGCGCCGGCTGCGCCGGGTTGCCGCCGATGAAGGCATACCAGGGACGTTTCTGGGCGCGCGGGTTGAGCAGGGCGTTGATCTCGTCGGTGGACAGTTGGTCGGCGCGCAATTGAAACGCGATCGGGCAGGGAGCGCTGGGGCAGACACGAGGTATCTGCAGGGACCCGGTAAAACTCAGGTGCGTGCCGGTGAAGGCAACGGCAGCGTTGTAGATGGCCGCGGCATCCGGCGCGAGGTGCAGCGCCGCGGTCGCGACCTGCAGCGGGGCAGCGATGCCGGGAATGGCGGCAGTCACGGAGCGCAAGTGCAAGTTTCCCGTTACCACCGGCGCGGCAAAGCCGGTCCAACTGCCGGAGACGTGGAGATCAGCGTTGGCAAGACCGGTCAGGGTGGCATGGGGCACGGGAACGGCGAAGGCATGCGCCAGTTCAAGCAGGCGATTGATACGGGCTTCGCCGTTGATGCTGATGTTGTACTGGTCGCGGGCAAACCACGCTTGCGCCTTGGCAGTGGACGGGCCGCCGAGGTCGAGGGCCAGATCGTCCATGCGGAGCGCTGTAACTCCCGGCGGCGGAACCGTTCCTTTGGCGCTCGCAGGGGATGTAGTGCCCAAATGGAAGTTAATGTGACCTAGCGCCAGGGGAGACTTGATCAGCTTGGAATCGAAGCGCAAGCCTTGCGTCGTGACCGCGCCTTCCCAGGTGTCCGACTGCAAGTCGAAAACACCGCTGAGGGTGCCGGCGGCCTGCAGGTCTTCCGGCAAATCTTTTTTCATTCGTCGCGACAGCGCGAGCACGCTGGCGGCCGGCAGGTCCTTGGCTTGGACCGAAAGCGCATAGTCCCGCACCGGCAGGACGCCGTCCACGGTGCCGGTAACAATTACGGTTCCGCCTTCAACCGGCGATTGGCAGGCGATGTTCGACCATTGCTGCGTACTGGTGCTGAAGGCCCCGGTACAACGTGTTGCCAGGCGAAGCGAGCCGCGGGTCGCAATGTCGTAGCGGCGGAAATCATCGACGGAGGCGTTACCGGCAATGTTCAGCGCCGCCGGAGTCCCGCGAAGATCGGCGTCGAGCTTCACGGTGCCGCGCCAGCCGCGGTCGCGACCATAGACCAGAGTGGTGAGTTGGCCGAGTTGCGCGCCGTCGAGGGCAATGTGCAGGTCGAGCGGTGTGTCGGTCAGGGTGGCACCACGCTGCACACTACCGGAGATGCGGATGGCGCCGGTATCACCCAGGTTGGCGTCGGTGCGGATCGGACGAGCGGAAAGGCGAAGCTGCCAGATATTTTCCGAGGGCAGGGAAAGGGCAAAATCGGCATCGCTCAGCGCGTACACCGTTTTTTCCTGGCCGATCTTCAGATTGATGCGACCGTGTTGCGCCTCCACGTAGGGAAAGCGCGGACGCGGCCCGGGGTTGCGTTCCGGGGTGGGAGCGGTCGGGATCTGGCGAGCCCGTTCCAGCAGCGACTCCAGGTTCCAGTGGCCATCCGGAGCGCGCACCAGGTTCAAACTCGGATACGACAGGGTCAGGCGGGCAATTTCCAGCCGGCCGCGCCAGAGGGAAGCAATCCGCAGCGAAGCGGTGACCTGGTCGGAGTGCAGCAATGGCTCGGCGCTGAATGCGGGATCGTCCTGCACCACCAGGCGCTCGAGATCGAGGCCGGGCCGCGGGAATAAACGGGGGTGAACGGCGGCGATGCTGACGGTGCGTCCCAAGGCGCGGCTGAGCGAGTCGGCAACACTCGAGCGAAAACGGCTGACATTGATCAGCGGAGGAAGGAAGGTGCCGAGGATGATGATCAGCAAAACCGCAAGCACCGTTCGCCGGTTGAGATGGCGCGACATTCAGCGCACCAGGCGCAGCATGCGGCCCCAGCGGGTTTCGCCGAAGAAGTGGATGACGACTTTACCCATGAACGCCAGGCGGTCGCCGATGCTGGTTTTCAGATACTGGCCCGGCGGCGTTTCGAACGACCAATAGATGAACATCGGCCGGCCGATGATGTTTTCGCGCGGGATGAAGCCCCAGAAGCGGCTGTCGTAGCTGACGTCGCGATTATCTCCCATGGCGAAGTAGCTGTCGGCAGGGACCACGAGCTCGCCTTTTTCGACGTAGTTGTTCAAGGTCAGATGCCACTCGGGGGTGATGTTGATGTCGCCGGGAGGGATGGCGGGGAAATTGTCGCGATAGGGATTGTAACTGCCGTTATGGAGGACATAGGGCTCGTCTAATTTCTTGCCGTTACGGTAAACCGCGCCGTCCTTGAGGTGAATGCGGTCACCCGGCTGGCCGATGATGCGCTTGACCACGTAGAGGCCGGGCTCGGCCGGCGAGAGGAAGACGACAATGTCCTGATCCTTAACCTGATGGTAGGGAATCAGCGGCATCCAGCGGGTCTTTGGGCCCATGGTGTCGCGGTCGACGAAGACGTGGTCGCCAATCAGCAGCGTGTTCTCCATCGAACTGGATGGAATTTCAAAGGCCTGCAGGCAGAAGGTGATGATAAACAGACCCACGGCAAGGACGAGCGCCATGGACTGGATGAACTCTGCCTTGGTTTCGCCCTTCTTCTCCTCGACCGGCGGCGCCTCCACGGCGACGGAGGAACGCGGGTTCGATGTTCTTGGGTTCTTTGCCAAGTTTGTCCATTACCCGCATCCGCAAAAAGGCAGATGCAGGGCACCTTGCAATCAGCGGACGACGCGGAAAGCGCGATCCCAGCGTGTCTCCTGCATAAGATGAGTGATCATATAGGCCAACCGAGAAAGTTTACCATCCTCTTCGCGTGGCCCTGAATAGGGCTCCGGAGCACGGAACGACCAGTAAATCACAAGCGGTCTGCCGATGATGTTCTGCCGCGGTACGAAGCCCCAGTAGCGGCTGTCGAGACTCTCATCGCGGTTGTCGCCAAGGACGAAATACTGGCCGGCGGGAACCACCAGTTCGCCGCCGTGTACCAGGTTGCGCAACTGAAGCCACCAACGTGCCTCGACGTTGGCGGAGAGGTAGTTCAGGTCCGGAAAATCGTCGCGATAGTAGTCGCGAATGGGGGACCGGAAGACTACGTACTTCTCCGCGATCGGCTGGCCATTCACCCACACCTGTTTGTTAACCAGGCGCACACGATCTCCTGGCAGGGCGATGACGCGTTTCACAAAATGCTGGCCCGGGCGCACGGGATAGCGGAAAACGATGATCTCGCCACGGCGGATGTCGGAGTAGGGAAGCAGCTTGTGCCAAATCCCGCTTTCGGCGTAGTGCACCTTGTCGACGAGCAGGTAGTCTCCGATGAGGAGCGTGTTTTCCATGGACTCGGAGGGAATCTGGAACGCCTGCACGACGAAGGTGATGACGAAGACGGCAATCACCACTGTGCCCGCCAGTGATTGGGCGGAGGTGAGCCAAGCAGCGGAAGACGCGACGCGGCGGCGCTCGGAAGTGGCGCTGCTCGCATCAGCGCGAACCGTACCAGCAGGCGTGGCCCCGGACGATTCGGGGCTGCCGGCATCGTGTGCCTCCGGCGCTACTGGTCCGGGGGACGGTTCCGGACGGGCTTCGGGTTGGAAGTCTCCAGGTTGCGTAAATACTCCAGTGCTTTCTTGGCCGCGCCTTGCTCAGCCTGTTTCTTGGTTGGACCCTCGCCCCGAGCGTTGTATTCCGGGTGACGATTTTGCTCACCCTGGGCGCGCACGCGAGCTTCCACGGTAAAAGTCTTTTGATGTTCCGGCCCGCATTCTTTGACCAAAACGTAAGCCGGCTGCGTCCAGCCCATGGAATGCGCCGCTTCCTGCAGGGCCGACTTGAAATCAGTAAGCGGCACAATTTGGCCGCTGCCCTTGCTCATGCGCTCCAGTTCCGGGTCCAGAATCTTGTTCAGAATCAGCGCCCGTGCTTTATCGAGGCCGGCATCCAGGTACATGGCCGCCACGATCGCTTCCAAAGCGTCCACGATCAGAGTGGTCTTGCTGCGCCCGCCGCTTTTTTCCTCGCCGCGGCCCAATCGCAGGTAACGGCCGATCTGCAGTTGCTTGGCGGGGCGGGCGAGGTGCTTCTCACTCACCAGGTAGGCACGCAACTTGGACAGCTCGCCTTCGCTGAACTGCGGAAAGCGCTGGAACAACTCCTGGCTGGTCACGAAGCCGAGCACCGCGTCGCCGAGAAACTCCAACTGCTCATTATCAGGTACGGCAGGGGAACCGCCGCCGTTCCGGGATTCGGCTTCGCGGGCGTGCGAACTGTGGGTCAGCGCCTGCTGGAGAAGTTCGGGACGGGAGAACTGGTGGTCCAGAACTTCCTCCAGCGTGCTGATGGGTCGTGCTTTCATGAAAGATTAGCGGTTAACAATCGCTTTCCTGATTCCAGACAATACCTAAAGCACCGTGAGCCTACTGTTGCGGCGGCTTGGAAGCCGGCGGGCTCGTGGGCGTTGGTGCAGTTGGCGCGGGAGCAGTCGGCGGGTTGGAGCCTGGCGTCGGCGCGGCTGCGCCCCCGGAACTCATCAGCTTCTGCAAGCGATCGCGCTCCATTTTGGCGAGATTGTTGGCCTGCGGCGCATCGGCCGAGTACTGCACCGCCTTATTGGCTGCTTCCAGCGCCTCCGGATATTTCTTTTGCTGGTCCAGCGCAACCGAAAGCCGGAGCCAGGTCACCGGGTCGGGTTGCGCATTCAGTTCCGCCGATTTGCGCAGGTTGGTCTCTGCTGTCGGGTAGTCCTTCTTGACCATGGCGACGGTGCCCAGCGCGTCATACGCCATGGCGCGGACGGACTTCTTGTAGGCGTCCACTCGATCCGGCGGCGCGTTAGGTGGAGTGAGCAAGTCGGTATCAATGGTTTGCAGAGCCTTGTTGGCGTCGGCGAGGGCCTCATTCAAACGCTCATCGCGGTCGAGATCGGTTTCCCGCGTGCTCTGGGCGGTGACGGTGGCAAAGGTCACCAGTGCCTCTGGATTATTGGGATCGATGGCCATCACTTTTTTCGCCATGGCGATGGTTTTTTCCCCGTTGTTGCTGTTCTGGTAGTCGTACATCGCCTTGCGATAGAGGAGCATGCGCAATTCGCTGTCCGGGTACTTGGCGGCGAAAGCGGCGGCGGCGGCTTCGGCGTCAGCGGCTGTGGTCTTGGTCGCTGCATCCTGGTACGCCTTGAACTCGTCTTGCGTTTTTGCCTGCGGCATCGCTCTGCTGGTGGAAGATCCCGGTGTCTGCTGCGCGGCGGGCGCCGTTTGACCGGCCGCCCCTGGCTTGGCGCCAGGCGATGACGGCGAAGACTGCGATGCGGCCGGGTTCTGCGCTTGGGCCATGCTGGCTGCAACGAGGACCGTGATGATCAAAAAAGGCTTCATAGTTTCTTTTCTCCTGACTCGCAAAGACTCGGCACCGCCGCCTTTTGTTCTTATTGACGCTGTGGCTCGTAAGGGCGTTGCAGGCCGCGCTCGGCGGCGGCCCGTGTTTCCGCCGTAATGTCACCCGTCGCCAGTGCTGCCTTGTAGTGTTCGAGGGCGGCAGCGCGGTCTTCCTGGAGATCGGAAATCCGTCCCAGGTAAATGTGAGCCCAGGCGCGCAGGCGCGGGTCGCGCGCCACGGCGACGGTCTGCTCGAAGTATTGCCGCGCCCCAGGCATATCCTTGTTCAAACTGGCGGCGCGAGCCAGGATAAACATCGCCCGCCCGGGGTCTTCTTTCTTCTCCTCCAGCGCCCGCTGGGCGAACCGGTGGGCGCCGTCGTAATCACCCGAATCCAGGCGCTGCTCGGCCATGTCCAGCAAACCGCCCTTGGGGGCGACGGAGGCAAGCACGTCCGGGGAGACCGAGCCGGAGAAATGCACGCTTTCGGCTCGTTTGACCTCGTGGCCGACGTCAAGAAAGTAGAGCCAATCGGGAAGGGCGTCGCGCAATCCGGTCGGCTCGTTTTCGAATTTTGTCAGCTGCTCGAAAAAATACCGCGTTAGGACGTAGCCTTCCGACATCGCTTTATCGGCTTCGCGCTGACGCGCCGGTTCGGCGTTGCGGCCGGTGGCAGCCAGGCGAGCCTCGACGGCGCGAATCAGAGATTCCGTTACCAGCAGCGAAACGTCGCGCTTGTGGGCTTCGTCCAAGGGCGCGTTCTGCACCGTCTTCAACAGCGGCAGCATGCGCGCGAAGGCGGTGGCGCGCTTTGCCATCAGCGGGTCAAGAATGAAATGGAGATAGGTGTGGCGCACCTGGTCAAGGCGAATCGTGTCTCCCGCAGGCGACACCACCAGGTAATAATCCTCGCCATAGTTTCTGGCATTCACCTGGCCCGGTGCGGCGAGCGGCTCCAGGAACGCGGTGAAACTCCGTCCAACGTAGCCGCTGAGGGGAAGGCGCAGGTAGAGGTCGGTGGACAGAATCATCTTCGAAACCGGATCGTGGAAACGCGCGATCAGCTCGTCATACTGGTAACGGCGCTCCTGCCAGAAGTGATGAAGGTTGGCGGCCTGGGCAAAGCGCGACAGCAGGGGCACGAAGCCGAGCACATAAGTAGCATCCGGCGGCAAGTCGGCTTCCTTGGCTTTCAGAGCAAACTTGGGAGCGTCACCGAGATAGAGCGCCAGGGAAACATACTGCGCCAAGTCGCGGGCCGCGTCGACCTGCTGGTGGTCACGATAGAACTCGCACATCTCCGAACTCGCCGCCTGGGCGCCCGCCGATGCAGCGACGGCTTGCGCGATCTCGCGAGTCACCTGGGCGCGGAATGGATCCGTCGAAGCGGCGTCGTAGCCGCAATTGCGCATGGCGGCAATCACGCTAAAGAGGCTTTCGCTGACGTCGAGTGTGATCTTGGTGGATGTTTGCGCCGCCGCCGGCAGGGCGAGCAGGCAAATCACCGCCAGTTGTCGGGTAAATCGCTTTAACACAACACTCCTGAAATTCTCCGGAAACCCAAGGCGCAGGCGCCGCGCCTCCAAGGGCCAGGGCGGGCTAAAAACTAAGTTTACGAGCTACGCGCGGGGCGGGTCAAACCACTCGGGGGATAG